>JAOAAM010000744.1 GCA_026418875.1 Gemmataceae bacterium
CCCTACCGCCGGTTGTCCGCGATGCCGTGCGGAAAAACGTCGAGTTCTGGCGGCAAGCGCCTTGGATGGTGCTGCTGGCGATGGCCGTGATTCCCGGCGTCGTCGAGGAGTTGTTTTTCCGCGGCTTCTTGTTCAACGCCCTGTTGCGTCACGTTCGTCCCGGGGCGGTCATCGTCGTCACGGCCATCCTCTTCGGCCTGTTCCACATCTTCCCCGGCGGCTTCCTCGCCATCGAACGTTTGCTGCCCAGCACGCTCATGGGCTTGATCCTCGGCTGGGTACGGTGGCCGTCGGGGAGCGTCTTGCCGGGGGCGCTGCTGCACCTCGCCCACAATGGGCTGCTGCTCTCGGCTGCCCTGTTCCCGCAGACTTTCGGACCAGGATTAAGCGAAGGGAACAGCGGCTTGCCGACCGAGGCGATGGCGGCATCGGCGGCGATCGCGTCCCTGGGTGCTCTGCTGGTGTGGCTGGGACGCCGACCTTCCGATCAATCCGAGCTGACGCCGCCCTCCCCCTGAGACGAGTCGCCCCAACGGCGGAGTAAGCGATGCGGCACGCCCAGCTGGTCGCACACCCGACCCACCACAAAGTCCACCATGTCCGACACACGCTGCGGCTGGGTGTAGAAAGCGGGCATGGCCGGGAGAACGACGGCCCCTGCCTCGGCACACGCCGTCAAGTTCCGCAATTGGACCACGCCCAAAGGTGTCTCCCGCGGCACCAGGATCAGCTTCCGACGTTCTTTCAGATGCACGTCTGCGGCCCGCTGGATCAGATTCTGCGACAGGCCGTGCGCGATCGCCGCCACGGTCCCCATGCTGCACGGGCAAATCACCATTCCACCGGTCAAGAACGACCCGCTGGCGATCCCCGCCGAAAAGTCTTGAAAATGATGGTAGCGCAACCCCTCGGCAAGTTGGCCCAGGCGTTCGACGGCTTCGGGACCGAGCAGATCGGCCAGGCGAAAAGCCGTCAGGCGAACCGTTCGCCCCATTTCCGTCGCCAGCACCTGACAAGCAGCCGGGCTGATCGAGAGGTGGACGCGCCTCTCGGCCGAGAGAAGCACCTCCAGCAGCCTGACCCCGTAGGGTGCTCCGCTAGCGCCGGTGATGGCCAAGACAAGGTCGTGCGAGGTCATGATGTCAGTTTAACCGCTGCCCACCGAACCGTGGCAACGGCAAAGACGGCGGCGTATGCTGGAAGAGGAGGGGGCCTTAGCTCAACGGTCAGAGCAGGGGACTCATAATCCCTTGGTTCTCGGTTCGAATCCGAGAGGCCCCAATTCACGAACCGCTGCCCGCTTTCCGATACCCGCCTTCCGATTTCTCGGATGCGCGCCAAATTCCGCGGTGCCGATCGTGAGGGCATCGCCGGGGGGGTCAGGGGTCGTGGGTCGTGTCGACCACCCGCGAGCCGCCGGCTTCAGTGCCGCCAACCCGCGCCGGATCGAAGTCGATCGATCAAAACCACCACCACCAAACCGCGAAGCCGACCAGCGATGTCAAGACCGCGGTGACGATCAGGATTGCCGAGAAATAACCCTTGGTCCAATCATCCAGGCGGAGATAGGCCAGTAAGGCGGTCAAGCCGATCAGGATGCCGCCGAGGATTCGGCCGGCGAATTGAAGCCGCTCCCGGCTGCGTTCCCGGCGATCCGCCTCGAAAATTCGCCGCAGATGTTCGTCACGCAACTCCACGGTGACCTTCTGCCGGTACATGGTCGGGGCGTCTTGGAACTGTTCCACGACCGCTTGCTCGAACGGCGGATTATCCACCATCTGATGGGCAGCGAGGAAGTCGGCGGTGGGTCGGAAATGGAGATCGGGAAATTGATCCAGAAGATAGGCCGTCAATTCGACGGCGGCCTTGGCGAGGGCGTCGGATCGGGCGGCATCGGTGGTGGTCTGAAAATCGCCGACGACCTCGGCTCGCCAGCGGGCGGGTGGACGGCGGGCCTCCCGGACGATGATGCCCGTGGCATGCCGGGACGAGGCCGACTTGGAGCTTCCCGCCAGCGCACAGGGAGCGAGGCTGGCGGGCAACAACCCCAACCCGAGGATCGACAGGATCGACCCGATCAGTGCGGCAGTCAGCGGAAACGGGCGCATAGCGGTTCCTCTGCAATCAACCGGCGTATCGGCCGATGAATTTCGCAGTTTGAGGCACTTGTCGCAGTCTCAGGCGACGAGGGGGAGTCGGAGGCGGCGGCGTCCACGGGCTGACCCACTGCACGATCATCGAGCCGAGGATCAAGGCGGCGACGCCGTAAGGACGGTCGTGCCAGGGCCAGACGATCAGCAGGGCGAACGCCCAGATCGTGGTGGTGACGACGGGGCCGAAACTAAACCATGCCTTCCGATTTCGCTGAGCCAAGCGCCCCCAGCGTGGCAGCCCTAACCCCAGTCCGAAATACCTGATGAACCCCGCGGCGACCGCAAAGGGGTTGTTGAGCCAATGACCCACCGTCGAGCGAGCTTCCGAAGCGGCCTGCGAGTGGAGCTGAGGTGCCCAACCATCCAGCCAGAACGCGAGAAACCCGACCATCCCGCCGAGCGTCATGAGGATCAGTCGGCGGCCCCAATCGTCGCCTTCCTTGGCGGTCCAGAACGGGGCTGGCAGCAGCACCGACCAGCAGACGCCCAAGGTGAGGAAGAACATCGTCCCCAAGGCGTTCAAATCGTCGCTGAGGTTCAGTGCGGCGAGCAAGACGCTGGCCATCGCGGCGAGGATCGCGGAGAGCAGCAGCGATGTTGCCGCTTCGCTCAGGCGGAGCCGCAGGGGCATGGGGCCGACGACCGGCGGCGTGGCTTGGGTGGCCACGGGAATCGTGGACGCTACCCCTTCGGGTCGGCGGAGCCGTGGCACGGGCTGGGCGAACGGGACATGGGCGGCAGCGGGGGCGGGCGAGGGCTTCGTGCCGCTGCCAGCCGGTTGCGCCGTGAGCACCGGCATCGACTTGTTCCAAACCGGTTGCGGTCCCATGCCGATGTCGGCGAAGAGGGACTCCACTTCGGTGACCAGTTCCGCTGCCGAGGCATGCCGCTCTTTCGGATCTTTCGCCAACGTCTTCGCCAAGACTCCCTGAAACGCCGGAGGAACGCGCGTCAGGTCCGGCAGGGCCATCAGGTGCTTCATCATCACTTCTTGGGCCGACTCGCCATCGAAGGGGGGGGAACCTGTCAGCATCTCGTACAAGAGGACGCCCAAGGCGTAAATATCGACGGACTTGTTGTAGTTCCCCGAGGAGATTTCCGGGGCCATGTAGTGCACCGTGCCGACGCTGCTTGTCTGAGCGTTGCGGTGGCTGGAGGAGATGCTTTTGCTTAGGCCATAGTCCCCGATCTTAAGGATGCCCTGCTCGATGAAAATATTCGCGGGCTTCAAGTCGCGGTGGACGATGCCATGCTCGTGCAGGTAGTTCACGGCACGGCACAAGGAGGGAAACCACTGCTGCACCAGTTCGAGAGGCAAGCCCCGCGGGTGCCGGTTCAGGACGGCATTCAGCGTGTCCCCCGCGACGTATTCCATGACGACCCAAGGGGTGCCATGGTCATCGACCTTCACATCGTACAACGAGACCAAGTTGGGGTGTTTGAGGTTCAAGCACTGGCGGATGCCTCGCAGCTCGATCTCGGCGTGATCGCCCCGTAGCATTTTGAGCGCGACTTCCTTGCCGCCGTCGCTCAAAGCGAAATACACCTCGCCGAAGCCGCCTTTGCCGATGCCCCGCTTGATGGTGTAGCCGTCCAGCGGCTTCTGACCGGAACTGAAAGTAAATTTCATGGCACCACTCGCACAGAAGCCGAGGCCCCTCTGCCGGGTTATTCGTCCGTCCGAGGGGAATCTTGCGGAGGCGGTGTCGTCGACCGCGTGGATTCCGCACCTCTCATCATAACTGGCCCGCGGGTTCGACGGCCAAGGCGAAGCCCGGTCCCCGTGCCGTCGCTTGTAAACCCAAGTGGCCTTTCTCGTTGTGTTTCTTCCCGTCGATGAAGAACTCGCCGGGAAAACGCAGTCCCAACCCCTCCTTGGACCGAAACAGCACGAGAGATTCTTCGCTGTGCGGCACGGAGATATGCACAGCCCCGGAAGGCCCGAGGACCAACGAGTCGGCCATCAATAACACCGCGCTGACCGACAATGGCAGCCGATGACCGCTCACCATCTCCAACCTGGCCGTGCCGCTCAGCGGGACCGGACGCTGAAAGAGGAATTGACAACTGCTGCCCAGTGTCAAGCGATCGTTCGGCTGAAGGATGGCGCGAGTCTGCGGCCGGCCATTCACCAACACCGAACGTGCGGCTTCGAGAAGATAC
>JAOAAM010000786.1 GCA_026418875.1 Gemmataceae bacterium
TTTGGTCCCGCTCGCTGTTGCAACTTGCCCCGAACCAGAGCCGCTTGTACGTCGCGACTCAGGGTGTCTCCCCCGGCAAGATCGAGGGATTCCCACTACCCACGGATTTCACTTTGAAGCCGCAACCCTCGACCACCCCCAGCGACGAGGGAGTCGCGCCGGCGGGTCCGTCTGTCATCTCGCCGGATGGCAAATTGCTGGTGGCGCGGAACGGGTCGGTGTTCAGGCTCAGCGGAGATCCGGGCGACGACCTCAAATTCGTCGGCCGAGTGCCGCGGCATCTAGACGTGGCCATTTTTCCTGACCGAAGTGAGCTGTGGCTGCTGGCCAGCGATGGTCAGACGCTGAAGCGTTACTCGTATCCTGAACTGAACTGGCAATTCGACTACCGTTTGCCGCAACCCGCGTACCGGATGACCGGCGACCCCGGCCGGGGCCGATTGTACCTCGCCGTCGTCGATCCGAAGAACGCCGCCTCGCCACGAGTGCGGGGCTTGGCCGACATCCACGTCTACGAGCCAACGCGGTGATAAATCTGGTAAAATCGCCCACATGCGCCCAGCACGAGTGATCTTGGAAATTGCCGTCGGCACCCTCGACGACGCCTTGGCGGCACAAGCCGGTGGCGCCGATCGCATCGAGTTGAATGTCGCGATGCCGCTCGGCGGGCTGACGCCTTCCGTCGGACTGCTCCGCGAGGTCAAACGTCGGGTTCGGCTTCCCGTGATGGCGATGGTCCGGCCGCGGCCGGGAGGTTGTTGTTACTCGCCGGCCGACTTCGATGTGTTGTGTCGGGACGTCGAGGCCGTCCTCGCCGAGGGGGCGGATGGCGTCGTCTTCGGCATCCTTCAGCCGTCGGGGGAAATCGACGTCGATCGCTGCCGCCAAGTCATGCGGATTGTGAACCAGCGCGTGCCCGCCGTGTTCCACCGCGCCTTCGACCTGACACCGGACCCGTTTGCCGCCTTGGAACAGTTGATCGACTTGGGGTTCCGCCGGGTCATGACCAGCGGGCAGGAAGCGTCTGCCTATGACGGCATCTGGCGAATCGCCTCGCTCTTGGATGAAGCCGACGGGCGGATCGAAATCCTCCCCGCCGGTGGAATCAACCGGCACAACATTGCCGACATCGTGACCCGAACGTGTTGCGACCAGATTCATTGCGGGTTGCGGAAAACGTTCGTCGATTCCTCAGCGACGAGGCACCCGCATGTCCGCTTCACCTCGGCGCCCCGATTCGTCGAATCCGAATACGAAGGGACGGATGAGGCCGCGGTCGCCCACCTCCGTTCGATGCTGAACGATGCCGTGAGTTGACCGCCGTTGAAGCGGGGATAGCGGCATCGGTTTGTGCCGGACCTCATGCCGACGATCGTGCCGCTGCCACCGCCGATAGCCAGCATCGCAACCAATTGCCGACGATCGTGCCGCTGCCACCGACGATAGCCGGCATCGCAACTGGGTGAAGAGAATTATTCGCCCAGCCACCAGCGTCGCTTCATCCGGGGACCGTAGCTTAACCCGAACTGTTTCAAACCCACTTCGGTCACGAGATTGACGGCATGCTCCGCGGAATCGGTCAGCGTCATACGCTCGATGTCTTGGGCATCGATCGTTCGTTCCCGCAATAACCGATCCCGCAGGAATTGGATCATCGGCTTCCAATACTCCACGCCCATGAGGATCAACGGAAAGTTTTGAATCTTCTCGGTCTGGATCAGGGTCGCGGTGGAGAAGATTTCATCCAGCGTACCGAAGCCGCCGGGAAGAGTGATGAATGCATAGGAGTATTTGATCAGCAGCAGCTTGCGGATACCGAAGTCCCGTACGGTGACCCAATGGTCGAGGTAGGGGTTAGGCTTTTGTTCGTGCGGGAGTTCAATGTTGCAACCCACGGAGAGTCCGCCGGCCTCTTTGGCACCACGATTGGCCGCCTCCATGATCCCTGGCCCGCCGCCGGTCATGACGGTGAATCCCGCTTGAGCGAGCCGATAGCCGACCTCCCGCGCCAGTTGATAATGTGCCTGTTTTTCGGTGAAGCGAGCGGAGCCAAACACGGTCACGCAAGGCCCAACGAAGTGCAATTTGCGAAAGCCTTGGATAATGTCCCAGAACAATCGGATGGCGTGGAGAAGCTCCCGCACCCGGGATTGTGGCCCACGGAGGAAAAGCCGCTCGTCGGGCGGGGGAGGGCCAATTCCCCAGTCCATCGGCGATTGAGCTTCCTCCAGCGGCAGGGACGCCGCCGGGATGAGGGTCGAATCCGTAGACATCGCTCGTGGCTCGCAAACGGGCGAACAGGCCAAGGGGGTGTCACGACCGGCCGCCAGGACCAGCCGCTTGGGTTGGCCAACGACTGCCTGTCCGCGTGCCGTCCTGCCCGGTCCGTTGGTCCGTCGGCCCCACCGGGGCCCCACCCGGCCACCCCGGAGTAAGTCTTGCCAGTCGGACCGAATCAGCGCAGAATAAGAAATTCCGAGAAAGCGACAAGATCAACGGTACGGCGGGCGATACCATGGCCAAGAAGAGCAAAGACGCGCGTTCCTATGTCAAAATGCAAAGTAGCGAAAGCCCCCACTGCTACTATGTGCAGAAAAACCGCAACAACACCAAGGACCGAATGCAGTTGCGGAAATATGACCCCATTGTGCGGAAACACGTCATTTACAAAGAAGTGAAAATGTAATTCCGCAGGCCGATTACCCGGCAGCAGATTGATGTCCCGGCATCAAGCCCATGTCGGAGAGATTGGTCGACCGGGTCAATTCTCGGGCCATTGTCATCGTCTGCGGCCATCGTCATGGTCTGCTGGCATTGTCA
>JAOAAM010000001.1 GCA_026418875.1 Gemmataceae bacterium
AAACCAAGGCGGGTAGCGGACCCCACGACGGAGCGGGGGCTGGACCCGCGGGGACGAGTTCTTCCTCTTCCTCCTCCTCTTCAACCTCGGCGAGGGCCTCTTCCGCCGACACCTCCTCGACCGCGTCCTCATCGAGCTGAACGACTTCGCTGGCACTCTCGTCCTCGATGACGGCGCTCTCTTCCAAGTCGAAGTCGGAGCTTTCAAGGGACGTATCGCTGGAGTCCAACACGACCGCTTCGGAAGCCGATTCTTCCAGCGCGGGGATGTCGAAGTCGGTCGCGAAGATGTCCTTGTCGCCTTGGCCCGCACTCGATTCGAGATTCAGTTTGCCAACTTCGCCGCTGGAGTCGTCGAGCGACAGCTCGAATTCGCTTTCCGAGTCGACCTTGGTTTTCTTCTTGCTGGACTTCGGTCCGCCCTGCACCTTGTGGGCCGTGGCACTGTCGAGGTTTAGCTCGAAGTCGCTTTCCTCCTCCTCGCCTTTTTTCTCCAAGGAGATGCCGCTGTCGGCCGGTTTATTCAGGCGGACGCCGCTCTTGCCGGCTTTGCCCGTTGCCTCCCGAGCGCCTCCCAGGGGTACCTCGTCGCTGTCATCGGAGAGAGTCAGTTCGAACTCGCTGTCGCTATCCGGATCGAGGGTCAGTTCGAACTCGCTGCCGGAGTCGGGCTTCTTGGCAGCCTTGATTTTGCTGCTCGGCGGCTTCGACCCGGATTTCAGCTTGCCGCTTTCCTCGGCGATCTTGAAGACATCGCCTTGGCCCTGCTGTTTCGCTTCCGCTTCGAGGTCGATTTCTTCGGTCGGGGTACCCGGAGTCGCCTGCCCCTTGCTGCCCAAACGGGTGCTGCTGTCCCGCGCGATTTTGGCGTCGCTATCCTTCTTGCCGGACTTCCCCGAATCATCGACCAGCGGAACGAATTCGTCGCTGCTTTCGATTTCGAGGGCGGGTTCCGGCGCGGGCTTGGGCAGCCGCTTGCTCGAAGGGCTTTGCAACCTGGGAGATGACCCCCGTGGCTCGCGCCCAATCTCGATTTGCTCCTCCTCGACCGCCAACGGCACCTCGGCGTCGGAACCCGCTTGACCCAGACGCAACACCGGATCGCTGCCCAAACCGAGCTTTCGTGCGAGTTCTTCGATGTCCTGCTCACGGAAGTGCATCGTGGAGCCGCCCATCAGAGGCCGGACCGAGCGGAACTCCTTGTGGGTCTGCATATTCAGCTTAAATTGCTCGACCGTCATGCCAAGAAGCTGTGCAGCTTCTTCCAGCGTCAGGGTCTTTGCCATGGTCTGCCTCGCCAAGAATCTCGGCACGGCTCCGCGTCCTGGAGAGCGTGCCGTCGCGGCCGGGAAGCGTCGATTTCTCAGTCGAACTCTCACCTGATTATAACTCGGGCTTCGGCGAACACAAGGGGCCGACTCCGGGCAGAATGGGCAACCAGCGAAACTTGAAGGGGTTCTCCCGCCTCTGCCCAACGAAACGAATCAAGCGATTGTCCCCGAGGTCGCTCCCGGACCGATCGCGACAGTGTTTCTGAGATGGACCGTCTTACTCGCGGTAACGATTCCACGAACCGGCGAATCGATCGGCATCGAATACACTGACCCTAACATTGGTCGACATTATTTTGCCCGAAATCGGTCCCTGCCGGACCCAGCGAGCCACTTTACCATGACGTTACCGATCACCCCCGAGGCATTGCCCTCCACCGAGCCGCAATCTGCGATTGATCCTGTTTGCGGCATGAAGGTGGATCCGGCGCACGCCGCCGCTTCGACCCAGCACGAGGGGACCACATATTGGTTTTGTTCCGTGTCCTGCCTTCGTCGTTTTCAAGCGGACCCGCCGAGGTTCTTGTCCGGAGGATCCCAGGCCGGGAGTTGCTGTGATCCGCGGGCCATGGCCGAGTCGATCCCGGGGGCCGAATACATTTGCCCGATGCACCCGGAGGTCGTGACCGATCATCCGTCAAGTTGCCCGAAGTGCGGGATGGCCTTGGAGCCACGGCTGCCGGTCCTGGAGGATTCGCCCGATCCCGAGTTGATCGACATGAGCCGGCGCTTCTGGACGGGAGTCCTGCTCGGTTGGCCCGTCTTTTTGTTTAGCATGGCCGACATGTTCCCGGGTGTGAGCCTGCATCGGTGGGCCGGCCCGCTGAACTGGTTGCAACTGGCACTGTCGATCCCCGTGGTTTTCTGGTGTGGCAAACCGATCTTCCAACGTGCCTGGGCTTCCCTGATTCACCGCAGCCCGAACATGTTCACCCTGATCGCGCTGGGAGTGGGGGCGGCCTTCGGGTATAGCCTCTTCGCCACGATCGCACCGGACTGGTTCCCAGCGGGGTTCCGCCGACACGGTGCCGTCATGCCTTATTTCGACACGGCAGTCGTCGTCACGGTTTTGGTGTTGCTCGGACAGGTTCTCGAGGTGAAAGCCCGCCGCCGTACGACGCAGGCCATCCGGCGATTGATGGGGCTGGCCCCCAAGACCGCCCGGCGATTGTCCGCGGGCCAAGAAGAGGATGTACCCATCGCCGACTTGCGTGTCGGCGACTTGGTGCGGATTCGCCCGGGTGAAAAGGTGCCCGCCGATGGCGTGGTGGTGGAGGGCGATAGCCGTATCGATGAGTCGATGATCTCTGGCGAGCCGATACCGGTCGAAAAGCGCCCTGGAGACCGCGTCATCGGTGCCACGATCAACACGACCGGTGCCTTGGTCGTCCGCCTGGAGCGTGTGGGTTCCGAGACGATGTTGGCCCAGATCGTGCGATTGGTGAGCGCGGCCCAACGGAGTCGGGCACCGGTCGAGCGGCTCGTGGACCGGGTATCGGGTTACTTTGTGCCCGGTGTCGTGGTGGTCAGTGCCGCTTCGTTCCTTGCCTGGTCGCTGTGGGGCGGGGAAAGCCGCTTCGCCTTGGGCCTGCTGAATGCCGTCGCGGTCCTGATCATCGCTTGCCCTTGTGCCCTGGGCCTGGCCCTGT
>JAOAAM010000006.1 GCA_026418875.1 Gemmataceae bacterium
CTCCACGCCCATTATCGTCGAACAATCCGACGGCGCTGCGGTCGTCGTGGCCAGTACGGCCGGCATCACCGCCTACGATCCCAACACTGGCAAAGAATTCTGGAACTGGGAGTGGCCCTTCGACGCCAAGCCGTTGCGCAACGTCGGCTCGCCCTTGGCCGCCCCGGGAATCATCCTCGCGGTCTCTGGGGATGGGGATGGTGCCCGGCACATGGTCGCCATCGCCATGCCCAACGCTCAGCAGCCGCCCCGATTGCTGTGGGAGAAAAAACGCGGCACCCCCTACGTCCCCTGCCCCTTGCTGCACGGCGAACACGTGTATTGGGTCAATGACAATGGCTTCGCAGGCTGTGTCCACGTTCGCAGCGGCGAGATGGTTTACGATGAACGTTTTACCTCCGGCGTCACCGCCTCGCCTCTGCTCTTGAACGGCTACATCGTGGCCGTCGACGAACGGGGCAACGTTTTCACTTACCCCGCCGAACCGAAATTCACCCGACCTAGGCGGCTGGCCCTGAACGAAGCCGTTTACGCTTCTCCTGCCGTGGCCGACGGCCGGTTGTTCATCCGGGGTGAAAAGCATCTATTCGTGATTGGCACGAAACCGACCAACACGGGAGGACGGCCATGAGTCGGGCCAAGACCGAATGGCGCTACGAAAAGTTGACCTGGCCCGAGATCAACGACGCCGTGGACCTCGGCAAGGTTTGTATCGTGCCGTGCGGTGCGGTGGAACAGCACGGCCCGCACCTGCCCCTAGATGTCGACCTGGTCTGCCCGACCGGCGTGGCGCGTGGGGCCGGTGAGACGATCCCCGATAAAGTCCTCGTGCTCCCCGTGGTGGCCTATGGCTACACCGGGCATGTCATGGACTTCCCGGGAACCATCAACAACGACTTCGAGCACTTCATCCATCACGTCCTCGACATCACCAAAAGCCTCGCCTACCACGGCTTCAAGAAGATCATCCTGCTGAACGGCCACGGCTCGAACATGCCGAACCTGGATCTCGTGGCCCGCCGCACCAACCTGGAGACCGACGCCGAATGCGTCTGCATCGGCTGGTGGAACCTGCTCGCCGTCGACAAAGAGTTCATGCCGCGCTGGCGTCAAAGCAAATTCCCCGGAGGTTGCTCGCACGCCTGTGAACTGGAAACGTCGATGTACCTTTACCTCGACGGTGACAACGTGCGGAAAGACCTGATCAAAAGCGGCGAAATCTCGTTCAACCGCGAAGACAGCCCCTTCATGTGGGTCGACTTGTTCCAAGCGGGGCCGGCCACCGTCGTGTCTTGGACCAGCAGCTACAGCGACACGGGAGTCCTCGGCGATGCCGAGTTAGCCACCGCCGAAAAAGGCCGTGAAGCCTACGAGGAGGCCGTCAAACAACTCGTCCGATTCATCGTGTGGTGGAAAGATCGGCCCAAAGATCAGCGGAAAGACCGTCATCGCCGGCCGCCGACGATGCCGATCCCGTGGGGACAACGCCCGATCGACCCACAAACTTCGCATGATGCGTAAGCGGGGTCACGGCAACTTGCCGAGAATCTTCGCCACCTCATACAGCAGGGTCGGATTGTGGCCGAACGGTTGGTCCCCGAAGGCGGCCCATCGCACGATCCCTTGTTGATCCACCACAAACGTTCCGTGGAGCAGATCCTCCTCCTTGCCGTCTTTGGCGGGAGTGTACACCCCGTAGGCCTCGGCGATGGCGTTGCTGTGATCGGATAGAACGGGGAAGCGAAATGCCCCGTACTGGGCATACCGTTTGCGAGTCAACTCCGACGAGTCCGGGCTAAGAGCGACGACTTGCGCTCCGAGTTCCTCGAACAACTGGATGTCTTCGTTCAAATCGAACAACTGACTGACGCAGTGGTCGCAATGATAACCGAGATAGAACACCACGATGACCGGCCCCTTTTTGAGAGCCTCTTTCAGGGACCAGATCTTGCCATCAACATCCTCTCGGGTGAATTCGGGGGCGGGTTTGCCGACCAGGGGATGTTGATAACTCTCGAAATGGACCCGCTCGGCCTCGGACAAGACTTGTGCCAGCGAATCGGAGAGCGGTTTTTCCTTCGATTTCCGAACGAATTTTTGAGCTTCTTCCGCGACGTTGTATTCTTTCATGGGTACGGGAATATCTTCCGAAGGCTCAAGCCGACGTTTGATCGTCAGCCCGAGGAAGACACAACCGACCAGAAAGAGCACGGCACAGAAAAGGTAGGCACCCCAGGGTCGGGCCGGAGCTTCCGAGGTGGCTTCGGGGGCAGCAGGGTTCTTCGTTGATTCCATGGGGGTTGCACCTCAAGTTTTCGTTCGACCGCCACGTCGTGCCGACGGAGCCAAAGCAAGGGCGCTGATCATTCGTGGAGTGCCTGGTCGATGCTTCGATCCAGCCGGTCGAGCATCTCGTCGATCTGCTCGGCCGTGACGCACAATGCCGGGCCGAAGGCAAGCCAATGCGGGTCGAAGCGACAGAGCAATCCATTCGCCAGAGCCCGTCGGCCGATCCGCATGCCGATGCCGGGTTCGACATCGAAACGAGCCTTGGTCTGCGGATCGCGGACAAACTCGATGCCTTGGAGCAAACCTTTGCCACGAATGTCGCCGATGATGTTGTACTTGCGGGCCAAGCGTTCGAAGCCGGCGCGAAGGCGTTCCCCTTGTCGCCGGGCGTTCCCACACAAATCTTGCTCCATGATTTCGCGGATGACGGCGATGCCGGCGGCACATGCCAAGGGGCTGCCCTCAAAAGTGTGCCCTTCCACGAAACCCGGATTCTCACTGACTGGCCCCCAGAACGCATCGGCGATCGAACCGCGGCAGATCATCGCCGAGAGCGGGACATAACCGCCGCTTAAACCCTTCCCGGTGCAAATCACGTCCGGGACGACGCCAAACGTCTCGGCGGCGAACAAGTGCCCCGTCCTCCCCATGCCGGTGATGATCTCGTCGAAAACCAGCAAGACGTTGTAGCGGTCACAAATCTCGCGTAACAGGGGCAAATATTCGACCGGGGGGTCGATGATGCCGCCGGTGTGTCCGATCGGCTCGACCATCACCGCCGCGACAGTGCGGGGATCTTCCATCTCAATGACATCGCCGATCAACGTGGCGCAGGTGATGCCGCAATCGTCGTCGTAACTCTTGCCGAACGGGCAGCGATAGCAGGTCGGTGGGAAGACGTGGATGAATCCGGCAGCCAAGGGTTCGTTCACCGCTCGACGCGACTTCAAGCCGGACGCGGAGAGCGACCCCATGGTCGAGCCATGCCACGACAGGTATCGGCTGATGATCTTGTACTTGCCGGGGTTCCCGGTCAGCCGATGGTACTGCCGGGCCAGCTTGATCGCGGCCTCGGTCACCTCGCTGCCGGCGCACTCAAATTTGGTGGTCCAATGCGATTCGACGCCCCGGCTGCCCACCGCCCGAACTGCCCCCAACGAGGCCGTGGTCAAGTCGGAAAGCAGATTCGCCAACTGAACCGCCACGGGGTTGGAGCCGTGCATCGGCGGGGAAAAATGCAATCGATCCAATTGCCGCTGGATCGCCTCGATCACCCGGCGATTATTGTGCCCGACACTCACCGTGTAAATGCCAGACAGTGCATCCAGGTACTTTTTCCCGTGAACGTCCCAATACCAGACTCCGTCGGCGCGAGCCATGAGCAGCGGATCCTTCGACCATTCCGCCATCTGGTCGCGCACAAAGATTTGTCGAAGGAATCGCTGTTCGGTCGTTTGCGCTTCCGCAATCAGATCAACCACCGCGGTCATCCGGCCGCTCCTCCCTGGCCGTCGTTGAAAGCGTTATTTTATGCTCCTTCCCCTCTCGCACACTAGCCCTCGCGCCGGGTCTCCGATCCCGAGGGCACTACCGACGTGAAGCCGTCAACCATCGCACGGAACAAAAACACCCGCGCCCGGAGGATGGCGCGGGTGGGGGGTTGGGTACGACGATCGTGGGACCTCGGGGGATCGGCCCCACGACAGAGGAGCATGGACGGCTGATCGGGGGGGGGGGATCGGCAAATCAGCGGGGGTTATCGGCTGTCGCCCTTGGGGGTAGGGGCAATCAACCGGTCAAAAGGAACAGGAAGTTTGAAATCGAGTTCGGGAACGTCGGGAGATTCGGCAGCGTTCACCACTTCTCTGTTCCGGCTCCCGGTCGTCCCCGCCTCGAATCGAACGCCTCGACTCTTTTCCGACCCCGACTTGTGTTCCGCAAGCTGAGGTCGTTCTTCTCCAGAGCAAGCGGCATGCCAGAGACGATCCAAAGAAGAACGAATCGCCGTAACCCCATTGAGGGCAATTACCTTACACCAAGACAAAAATCAAATGATCCGCATCACGCGGCATCCACGGCGCGGTCATTTTTACAACAACACCTCGGCGAATGGAAAAATCTGCTGCGCTCAGTCGATCAAGACTAGCCGCACGTCCATCACGTTGGTGCCAGTAAGGCCTGTCTTCCACAGGCCGCCGCAACGCTCGAAAAATGTGTACGCATCGTGGCGGTCGAGAAAGTCCCGCGGATCGATTCCCAGAGTTGCCGCTCGGTGCAACACGTCGAGACCGGCCACGGCCCCCGCAGCGTCGGTCGGGCCATCCTCCCCATCCGTGCCGGCACTCAGCACCGTGATTCCGCCGCGGACACTCGCCCCGAGATGCAGTAGCATCGCCAAGACAAATTCCACGTTTCGTCCACCCCGACCCGGGTTTTCACCCAAGCGCACCGTTGTCTCCCCTCCCAACAACAGGCAGCACGGCGGCCGGAGTGGAACTCCTTCCCGCAAGATGCTTCGGACGACTCCTGCACAAGCGATGGCCACCTCTCGCGTTTCACCCTCGATGTATGCTCCGAGATTCAGAACGGCGTAGCCGCCTCGCTCCGCCTGTTCCTGTGCGGCCCGAAGCGACCTGCTGTTGCTGGCAATGATCCGGTGTTCGACTTGGGACAGGCTCTCCTTCAGCGTCTCGGGTCGCTGACCTTCGACTCCCGCTTGAAGATAAGTGCGAACGGTGGGCGGAACCTGCTGCCACAGATGGAAGCGTCGCAAGACCGCGATCGCCTCGGCGAACGTCGTCGAGTCGACAGCCGTGGGTCCTGAGGCGATGACGTCGAGCGGATCGCCCACCACATCGGAGACGATCAGGCTGATGAGCCGTTGGCCGGTGAAAACACGAGCCAAGCCGCCGCCTTTGATCCGCGACAGGTGCTTGCGCACGGTGTTCATTTCATGGATGCTGGCACCACTGCGATGCAGGAGCTTGGTGGTGAGCAACTTGTCCTCGAGCGTGACGCCCTCGACGGGCGCGGGCAGCAAGGCGGAGCCGCCGCCGGAGATGAGGCACAACCCAACATCCTCGGGTTGGGCCGTCGCAAACAGGTGCAGCATTTTCTCGGCACCAGCGACACCGGCTGCCGTCGGAAAATTGCTTCCCGCGGGCCGGGCAAAATGAAGTTGGATACGCCGCAACGCGGCGGAGGATCCTTCCGGCACATTCACCAGGCCATCGATCCGATCCAACCAAGGTGCCAGGGCAAGTTCCACGCCCAAAGCCATCGCCGCCCCGGCCTTGCCCCCGCCTGCCACCAGGATTCGACCCGAACCCAATTCGCTCGGCCAGCTGTCCGCGCGGAGCGACTCGACCACGGCACGAGTCGGATCAGCCGCATCGACCGCCGCCCGCCAAATCGAGCGTGCCATGTCGGCTTGCTTTTCTCGCACCACGCCACTCACGATCCGCTCCGCGAAGGCTCGGCGGTGTTTCCCGCGGCCAAGACGATCCTACCGAGCTGATGCCAAAATCGACGGACGATCCAGACGACTGACGGGGCCAACACCTGCATCAACCAACCGATTGAGCAACACGAATCGTCCATCCTCGGTGTGCTTAGCGAAATCCAACTCGTCTTCGGTGATCCACGTTGCAATCAACAGATGCAGCAGGCCGTTCGGCAAAGGAACTCGAGCCAAGACCGGGGCACACGCGGTGTACACCAGGAAATGTCCCAAGCGCGAGCCGTCACCGATGGCCACTCCCTCGACCGTCGCGCCGTTGCCAGCGGCGAGGTGGTCGAGCAGACATACATCGCGGAGGATCTCCATCTGGACGAACCAACTCAGGGTGAGCAACGGCCAGGTGTCCGGCTGGGGGGTGATGATTGCCAATTCGTAACCGTAGCCGGCTAATCCCGGCGGAACCGTGCGAGGTTCCCGCGGCTCGATCACGTCCTGACCATCTTCACCACGAGCCAGGGTCCAGCGGCTCGGCATATCGGGGTTAGTCAGACCGCTGGTGATGCACACGCCCAACCCGCCGAGTCGGGGTGCGGCCATCTGGTAGATACCCCCCTCGATCCAAATGTCGCTCAGGTTGATGAGTTTGTGGATCTGGTCCGGCAAGGGGCCGAACTGACGTTGGTAAAACTCCGCGCGAGACTCGCAGACAAAGCGGTGCCAGGCAGGATCGGCTAGGGTTGGTTTCATGACGATGTTATAGCACAACATCGTGAATACACTGTACCGGTGATGTCTACACGAATTCCTCTCGGGACGATTGCCCACGGCCGCAGCGGCGACAAAGGGAATCATGCCAACGTCGCCGTGATCGCCTACACGACGGCTGGCTTCGAATGGCTACGCGCGCATCTGACAGCCGAGTTGGTCCGCGACTATTTTTCCCCACTGGGGCTTTCCGCGGTGGAGCGGTACGAGGCACCGAACATTTGGGGATTGAATTTTGTCCTGCGCGATGTCCTCGCGGGGGGTGCCAGTCGATCACTGCGTAGCGATTCGCAAGGGAAAACCTTGGCGTTGGCCCTGCTGCGGATGGAGATCGAAGCACCGGAGAATTTGCACGAGATGCTGCCGCCGGAGAAACATCGATGACCGAGCTAGTGCAGTACGACATTCGTGGGACATCGGCGGTCCTCACGTTGAATCGTGCGGACAAACGGAATGCACTGAGCCGAGCGTTGATCGCGGCAATCCGCTCGACGGTGGAGCGAGCGCGAGACGATTCCCAAGTGCGGAGCGTGATCCTCACCGGGGCAGGCAACACGTTCTGTGCCGGGATGGATCTGGTCGAATTGCGCGAGAGTATCGAGACGAACGCCGGTTCCGAGTCGATCTGGAACGACGCCTTGGCACTCGCGGAGGTCTATGACCTGATCTACTCCCTCCCGAAGCCCACGATTGCAGCGGTCAATGGGGCAGCGGTGGCGGGGGGTGCTGGATTGGTCACCGTCTGCGACCTGGCCCTGGCCATCCCGGAAGCACGGTTTGGCTACCCCGAGGTGCGGCGCGGGTTGGTTGCCGCAATGGTCATGCCCCATCTGCTCCGACATGTGGGCGAGCGGATGGCACGCTGGCTGCTGTTGACGGGCGAATTGGTCGACGCCGACGAGGCTTGTCGGGCTGGGCTGATCAATCGTGTTGTACCGGCAGACTCTCTGCTGCCCACGGCTCTGGAGTGGGCACGCAGCCTGGCCGAGGGCGGCCCGGAAGCACTCGCAGCCACCAAGGATTTGCTCAGGCGATTCTCCCGCCAAGCAATGTCGATTGCCGAGGCGGCAGAGGCAAGCGCGGCTCCCCGACTCGGTTCCGAATGCCGCGAGGGTCTCAAAGCCTTTTTTGAGAAAAGACCGGCCCCTTGGGCGCCTCAATGAATTCGTGACGACACGGAAGAAGTCACAACCACCGTGCCGTCGGCTGCGAATTCAACTTCGTCGGCAGACCAACGCATCTCGGGAGGCGGTTCACCCCGGGCGATGCACCAGATCGCTGCGGCCAAATTGAAGCGAGCCTTTTTGCGCAAACCAAGGTAGGATGTCGTCAAACGGGGGTTCATTTCAATGGCCCAGTCGTTGCCGTCTTCGCCGAGCAGGACATCGATCCCGACGTAACCGCACAAGCCGGGGATGGCTCTGGCCGCTTTGGTAGCAATTTTCAAAGCCCGACTCGACCATGGCTCTGGCAAGGGAACTTTCCCGCCCAAATATTTCAGCGTGCCATCCCTCGAGAGTTGCTGTGCAGCCGGAGGCATGGCCACGATCTGTCCTGGCCCGCACAAAAAAGCGACGCTGGCTGCCACCCCATGCAGCCACGGCTGGACGATCATCGGGCCTAGTTCGCCTCGTGGCCGCGGTGGGCCGTTCACCTGTGTATCCAACGAACCGGCACCGAATCGAGGCTTTAATACCCAACTAGACCATGGTGGAGGGGACTCATCCGCTAACAGGGTCTCAGGTGTCGGCACACCCATATTTCGCCAGTGTTCGGCCAAGCGCCATTTGTCCGATCCGAGGGCGATTCCCTCCGCGGAGGGATTCAAGCAAAATCCGCCCTCGTCGCGGACCCATTGGCACCTCTGGGCGAGAAGGTGGTCAAACTCGGGAGCAATCACGAGCGTGGCATCGGCAAGTTGAGCGGCTCGACGGAAGGCGATCTCTTCGGCCTCGCCGGGCGGCAAGGTGATCACTTCGCACCCGGAGATTCCGGCGAAATCCTCCGTCACGGCGGCCAGCATTGCCGCGCCTTCGGGACTCAGGGAACGGACCTCGGGAGCGTGTAGCGACGCCGCCGAGGCCGCACAAGTGAACTCGTAGATGAAAATCCGCATCATCGAGGCACGGCCTGGGATGGCGGCAAAGTCTCCGCGGCCGGCGGGACGTTGCGAAAACTCGGCAGCAGGTCCGGCGAGGGAGTGCGGGCCGGAAAACTGCTCATCGGCATCGGGGATCCACCGTTCGGAGCCGCGACCCCCTGCGGCGGTTGGCTCCACATCTGCAACACCGAAGGCGGCGCATCCATCCGCAGCGGCTCCAGACCCGGAATCGGTTCCCGCTCGATATTGATGACACCGCTAGGCAAAGTCGGGTTCTGCTCCCGCTCCCGTGCCACCAGCGCGGCCGTCCGCTCCCGGAAGTGCTCCGTCGCCCGGACTTGGGCACACTCCGGCAACGGCCCTTCGCTGATCAGCACGTTGTCGTACTGCATGATCGTCCCCTTGGCGAATTGATAGGCCGCCAGGGTGGTGTTGTAGTCGGCGATGGCACGGTACAACGCCGCTCGGGCATCATTCAGCGTCCGATCCGCACTCAGAATTTGCTCCAGAAGGACGGGCAGATTCGCCGCCGCCCCCTCGCGGAACAGCGCTTCCAAGTTCTCTCGCTGTCGCTCCGCTGCCTGCACCTGCGCGTATTGCGCTTGAATCGTTCGATGATTCTCGACCAACCGGGAATACTGGTTGCGCAGCTGCCAGAGCACCTTACGCTCGTTGTCGCGGAGGGCGGCAAACGATCGCAGCAAGTTCAACCGAGCCACGCGAAGTGCCGAGTGAGCGTCGCGGAAGCCGATCGGTACATCGAGTTGAAAGCCGAACTGCCAGTTGTTGAACTTGTTCAGGGCAAGCACGCCCATGGAATTGTTGAACACGCCCGTCGCATCGAAAGTAGGACCGGCCAACGAATCGCCGACCCCGTTCAAATCGTAGTTCGCGACAAAACGCAGATCCGGTTTGAGCAAATTGCGTTGGACCAGGATGTCGAATTGCCGCACTTTCAAATCTTGCCGGGCTTGCACCAGTTCGGGACGGTTGTTGAGAGCCTCTTGGACGGCGGCCTGCCAGTCCGGCTCGAAGGGAGTCAACGTTGGCGAATCGACTGGGACCAGCCGCGTGCCATCGTCGTTCATCCCCAGCAGGATGCGGAGTTGTCGCTCGTTCTCGATGACCTGACCCAGGGCTTGAAAACGCGCGACGCGGAACGCCTCAAATTGGGCCCGGGCACGATGCAAATCCGGCGGATTGGTCAAGCCCATGCGAGCTTCCAGATTCCGCCACACGTTGTAGGCACTGACCAACGCTTCATCCCGCGCCCGCAGGGTGCCGTAAGCACTCCAGAGGTTCCAGTAAGCCGCTTCGACATTCAGCAACATGTGGTTGACGTTGCGTTCAAACTCCGACTTGGCCTGCTCGAAGCGCACCCGGGTGACCAGAATGCCTTCTGTCCGTCCGCCACCCGCAGGGCGAAATCGCGGGACTTGGACGCTACCCGGATGATTCGGCAGCAATTGATTGATCTCGACACCGTAGTTCTGCAACAAAGGCTGCTCGAACTGGAAGAGCAAGCGTGAGCGGTAAGACGGGTTGATGAAGAAGCCATTGTTCACCGCAGCAAGCAGGTAATCGACGCTGTAAGTGATCCCCGCCACACCGCCCGTGGCCAAACCCTTCACCAACGACGTGCTGAAACTCGCCCCGTCGCCGTTCTGGAAATTTGTCAGCACGTTCAACGGAGCATCGTCGCGCTTGTTCCAAGTCTGGCTGGCGAGCAACCGAGTGTCGAACTTGGCCAAAGCGGCCTCGATGTCCGCACCGGCGATGGCCGGGTCGAACGCCAAGACGCGAATCGAGTCGGAGAAGGTGCCGCCGCGGCCTGATTGGACGTTTTCGTTCGCTTGCCCCAACCCGCCGGCCAAGGTTAAAAATCCTGTCGTGCCTTGCTCCAAGGCGATGGCGATGGCTTCCTGCAACGTCAGGTGGCGGACGGGACGGTCGGGGTTGGCCTTTGGGGGAGGCAAAGGTATCTGCCAGTTTCACGGTG
>JAOAAM010000020.1 GCA_026418875.1 Gemmataceae bacterium
CCGTCTGTGAGCAGGTAAGTCGAGTAGGTTTGGCCTTGAATGGTGTGCCGCTGAGGAAAGACCTGGAAAGGCATGCAACGTTCCGCCTTGGGGTTGGGCGAGCGGTTCTGCCGCGCTCATGCCGACGGCAGCTCCGACCCCGAAGTCCATTGTCGAAGGCTTTCCCGACGAGCGGTGCCATCCGCGCCACCCATGGAATTTGGCCTTGCCGCTACATCTTAGGCGATCGCGGCCACTCGAAGCAAGAATGCACGAAGTCAGGCCGCCCCATTGCCGATGCCGAGGGCAGACGATACCATGCCCTAGTAAAACAACGTTCATACGAGAGGATCCGGGAATGCGTCGCGGCACCGTGATTTTAAGTTGGAGCCTGGCCGCTGCGGTGGCGATCGCTCTGGTCGGTTGCGGGCGGGTTGCAGATCCTTGGTCGGACGCTACCGGACCGCGAGTGGTCACGTCGTTCGTTCCACTGTACTGCTTTGCCAAGAACGTCGCCGGACCGGACGCCCAGGTGCTTTGTGTGATGGGCGATACCGGACCACACCATTTCGACCCTGGGCCACATCATGCGGTGGCGATTCGCCGGGCCGACGTGTTCGTCATTAACGGGTTGGGCTTGGACAATTCGATCGCCCGCAAGCTGATCCGGTCCTCACGAAACCGCGACGTGAAACTCGTGGAGGCGGCAGCGAATATCCCCACGTCGCAACTTCGTGAAGGCGGCTGCACCTGCGGCCACGAGCACGGAGACGAGCACGCCCAGCACGACCCTTCGCATGTGCATTATGACCCGCATGTCTGGCTGGGGATCCCCGAGGCCATCTTGATGGTGCAGGCCATTCGGGATGCATTGATCTCCGTCGACCCGGAGCATCGCTCGGGGTACGAGAGCCGCGCCGCCGCTTACGTCGAGAGATTGCAGCGGTTGGCCGATGAGGGCCGCGCCTTGCTTCAAGGCAAATCCGACCGAAAATTATTGACCTTTCACGACTCGCTGTTTTATTTCGCGCGAACTTTCGAGTTGGAAGTCGTCGACAGCATCGAGGCAACACCGGGTCAAGAACCGGATTCGCAGAAACTGAAAGAGATCATCCAAACGAGCAAGAGCAAAGGTGTCCGCGTCATCGCCGTGGAGCCGCAGTATTCCAGCGACACCTCCGCACGGGTAATCCTCAAGGCGCTGCGGAACGAGGGAATCGATGCCGAGTTTGTCGTCGTGGACACGCTGGAGACTGCCCGACCCGACGAACTCAACGAATCGTATTATGAGGACAGGATGCGTCAGAATTTGCAAAACTTAGCCAAGAAATTGAAATGACTGCGCCATTGATCAGCGTCCGCGGGCTGACCGTCGAGTTGGGCGGCCAATTGATCCTCCGGGATTTGCATGCGACGATCGCCCGCGGCAAGATCACGGCGCTGATCGGTAAGAACGGCAGTGGCAAGACAACTTTTCTGCGGGCCGTCCTGGGCGAAGTCCCGTACCGGGGCGAAATCAAGTTTCATTGTGGCCACGACCACTCGCAACCGCAACCGCGGCACATTGGCTACGTCCCCCAAAAACTCAACATCGACGCCAAGCTCCCCATCACCGTGCGCGATCTGCTCGCATTGGCCGTGCAGCGCCGGCCAATTTTCCTCGGAATCTCCCGCTCGACCCAGGCCACGCTCGTGGCCATCCTCGAATCGGTGAACGCCCCGACGTCCCTCTTGGATCGGCCCATCGAGAAAATCTCCGGCGGGGAGCTGCAACGGGTGCTGCTGGGGTTGGCGATCCAGCCTTGCCCGGAACTTCTTTTACTTGACGAACCCGCGGCCAGTATCGACTTCCAGAGCAGCGAGGCGTTCAATCAAACCATCGTCCGACTGAATCGGGAGCATGGGGTCACCGTCCTTCTGGTTTCCCACGATCTGAGCGTAGTGAGTCGGCATGCTGACGAGGTTCTCTGCCTGGAGGGGGGCGTCATCAAGTGCCACGGCTCGCCACGGGAAATCCTCACCCATGAGACGCTGAGCCAAACCTTCGGCACCGACATGAGCGTCTTCGTGCATCAGCATAGCTGACACTTTGGGCAAACCGTCGAGCGTGGGTGACAAGTCGGCAAGAAAAGCCCGAGGCTCGCTCCACTCCATTGAGCGGGGCGAGCCTCGGGGGAAAATGGGCGAGTCGCTCTGGATCAGCCGACATTCTGAATCGGTTCATTCAACGGCGGCCAATCCTTCTCCGTGCCCTCTTCCTCAATTTGCCGCAGTTGCGAGTCGGTGATCTTATACTGGCGGATGATGCTCTGCCGGGAGTCCGGCACCGTCATCACGTTTTGATCCTGAGTGCGTACCAATTCACGGAAAATCTCCTTGCGTTGTTGCAAGGTCAAACGCTTCGTTCGCATACACAATCCCCTTCATGCCGAGTTCGGCAAAGCACGAACGAGCCGATCCTGGTCGCTCGTCGTGAACTACATCCCCTCCCCGATCGAGGAGGACCCATCGTCGGGTCGCGCTCGATCCATCGAGTGGTCGAGAATGCTCAGACGAAATCCCCCGAGTCGTTCTCGGCGACCATCTCTTTCAGTATACGCGGTTACAAAGGTGAAAAGTTGTCAAAACTGCCCTTTTTCCGCACAGTTCGCCGGCCTAATCATTATCTTGGTCCCGATCGGTAATCTGAAGTCCTTGAGTCTAGGTGAGATACCAAAGATGAACTGTCGTCCGTCTGCACCGATCGTGCTGGTTCTTGCAGGTTTGATCATGGCGGTATCGCCGCGGGCTGTCCGGCCGGAGGAACCCTCGCCATCGGCGATTCGACCCATGTGGGTGTCGCAGCAAATTGACGTCGAATTGACCAAACTTATTGACCTGTACAAACATCTGCATCGGCACCCCGAGTTGTCGCATCAGGAAGCGGCCACGGCCGCCAAGCTCGCTCAGGAAATGCGGGGCTTGGGCTTCGAGGTCACGACAGGTGTGGGCGGCCATGGGATTGTGTGCGTTTTCCGCAATGGCAAAGGGCCCACCATCATGGTCCGCACTGATCTGGATGCCTTGCCCGTGACGGAAAAAACCGGCCTGCCTTACGCGAGCGAAGTCGTCACCCGGGGCCGCGACGGCTTACCGGTTGGCGTCATGCATGCTTGCGGCCACGACATGCACATGACCTGCTGGGTTGGCACAGCCAAAGTGTTGACTGCCCTAAAGGACCGATGGAAAGGAACCCTGGTTTTCATCGGCCAACCCGCTGAGGAGGTCGGCGCGGGTGCCAGGATGATGATCGAAGCGGGCCTGTTCAATCGATTCCCCAAGCCCGATTTCGCGTTGGCCCTCCACTGCGATTCCCAACTGAAAGCGGGGACAGTTTCGTTCACCAATGGCTTGGCGATGGCCAATGTGGATACGGTCGATGTCGTGGTCAAGGGCAAAGGCGGGCACGGAGCCGCCCCGCACACGACCGTGGATCCTATCGTGTTGGCTGCCAA
The DNA here is from genome assembly GCA_026418875.1 of Gemmataceae bacterium. Taxonomy (GTDB): domain Bacteria; phylum Planctomycetota; class Planctomycetia; order Gemmatales; family Gemmataceae; genus CAKZUU01. Next base: position 3,474 of record JAOAAM010000020.1, read on the forward strand.
GATGGTGCTCGATTTTCAAACGATCGTCAGCCGCGAATTGGACCCTGTCGACCCGGCGGTCGTGACAGTCGGGTCGATCCACGGCGGGACGAAGCACAACATCATCCCCAGCGAGGTGCGGTTGCAACTGACCGTGCGGAGTACCAAAGACGAAGTCCGTGCCAAAATCCTCGACGCCATCAAGCGGATCGCCAAGGGAAACGCTGAGGCGGCCCGTGCTCCAGAACCCGAGGTCAATATCAATCTCAGCGAATTCACCCCCGCGTTGGTGAATGACGCCGACTTGACGCAGCGGATGGTCGCACTCTTCCGTTCGGTTCTCGGAGCGGAAAATGTTAGCAAAAGGCCGTTGAGCTTGGGCGGCGAGGACTTTGCCCGCTATGGCCGAGAGGGAGTACCCATCTTCCTGTATTTTCTGGGGACGATCGACGACGAGCGTTGGCAAGCCGCCAGAAAGCCCGGAGGCGAGCCACTCCCTTCCATGCACTCCGATCGGTTTTGGCCTGCCATCGAACCAACCATCCGCACAGGGGTGTTGACAATGAGC
>JAOAAM010000043.1 GCA_026418875.1 Gemmataceae bacterium
CCGCCGCTAAGGCCGCCTCCCGACGCATCTTCACCGCGTCGATCCCCACGACCGGATACGCCCCCGCCGCCAGCAAACAACGCAGGGCGAACTGCCCGATGATTCCCAACCCCAACACCGCCGCCGATCGGCCCAAGGTCAGACCCGCCCGGATCGAGGCACCCAGCCCATACCGGGCGATGCACGCCACCGCCGCTTTGTCGAAACTGAGACCGTCGGGCAGACGCCACCATCGGCCGCGCTCGTGCCCCAGGGTTAACAACTCGTGCGAGGCGTGGTTCCCCGGGTAGCTGATGCGGTCGCCCGGTTGAATGTCCCTGATGTCCGACCCCACGGCCACGACTGTCCCGGCGGCCGAGTAGCCCGGCCGAAATGGGAATTTCCAATCCGGCATGTTCGGGTCCCGCAGCCATTGGTGCGTCCCGGTGTACACGGCCAATTCCGTTCCCGCGCTGATCGCACTCCAAGCGCACCGCACCAAGACCTGATTCGGAGCCGGATCGGGAATTTCCACCTCCCGAACAGCCGTCTGATATGGCTCCGTCACGATCGCTTGTCGGATCCGCATGCCCATCCGCCGCTACCTCAACCGTTTGCGAAAAAGGTTGACCTCTTTATATGACGCTCTTGCTCCCACTTCCCGCAAGCTGCACCCACGGGCGTCATCTTCTTCCCACCATCCGCGAACAGCCGCACTTTTTCGTGGATTTCATGATTTCCATGAATTTCGTTCATTTCATGAATTTCGTTCATTTCATGAATTTCACGCATTCCACGTTCTTAGCCCTATTTCGCCCGAGTTGCTTGTGTCCCCGCCAATCGACCACGCCCATCCGAACGGAAAAACAGGATGCCGCTGGTCGCCGGTTCACCAACGGTTCGCCACCGGTTCAACATCGGTTCAGCATCGGTTCAGCATCGGTTCACCCCGAGACCATCCACGCCCTCCCTCGGACCGCACCGGGGTCCAGCGTCGGGCATGGGGATACGCCATCGTGAAGTGTTGGATGTTTTGCGTCAAACGCAAATCGAGCGGGCGGAGGCGCACCAATTCGGGATCCGCGGCCGCTCAACCGGGATCGGCGGGGTGCGAGTGGCTATCTCCGGGGACGACGGCAAGTCTGGCCAACCGGGGTTGGGTGAAGCGGCCTACTCGGCCAACATCGCCTCGGTGACTTGCATATCGGTGTAGACGTTTTGCACGTCGTCATGATCGTCGAGGGCTTCGACGAGTTTGAGTACTTTTTTGCCGGTCTCGGCATCCACCTCTTTGGGCACCTTGGGGATTTGGACGATTTCGGCCTGCACCGGCTCGATGCCCTTGGCGGTGATGGCGTTCTTCACGGCCGCGAACGACGTCGGCTCGCAGAGGACCTCGAAATTCTCCCCCGCGGATTTGACATCGTCGGCACCGGCGTCGATCGCCAAGGCCATCAACGAATCCTCGTCGATGGCGGAGCGAGGGACGACGATGAGGGGGGCTGAGTTCCTCGTGATCTCCCCTGTCTACGGGTTTCTGCTCGGCTTGTTCGTGCGGGCCCGATGGGCGTTGCCAGTCTGGGGCGGAAGTATGCTCCTAGTCCTTTCTGCGCTCCTGCTGTTCGTACGTGACGTGGACAACGAGATGACGGCTTTGACCTATGTCGCCTTCTCTACGGGCATCGTGGCGCTGCCGGGCCTCCTGGGCTTGGCCCTGGGCTACGGACTTCAGCGCA
>JAOAAM010000087.1 GCA_026418875.1 Gemmataceae bacterium
CCCTACCAGGGCGACGTGCGGAACTATTTTCCGCACAGCATGGAATTTAATTACCTGCCGTACTCGGCACTGGTGAAGGACTACGACAAATTCGATTGGCAGCCGCTGGAAAGGATGCTGAGCGACATTGCCAGCCGAGGCCATCAGGCCGTGTTACGGATCTTTCTCGAATATCCGGGCCGTAAGAATATTATCCCAGAGTTTTTGATTCGGGACGGGCTGAGAATCCACCGATGGGTCAACACCAACACGCAGCCATTGCCGCCGGCGACAGTCGAGACACCCGACTATGAAAATCGCTCACTACGTCGCTCATTAAAAAACTTCATTGCGGCCTTCGGCCGGCAATATGATGGCGATCCCCGAATTGGTTTCATCACGGCGGGTCTGCTCGGCACCTGGGGCGAATGGCATACTTATCCACGAGAGGAACTATTCGCCAGCCCGGAAGTGCAGCGTGAGGTGATGGACTCCTACGAAGCGGCATTTCGGACCACGCCGATCCTACTGCGTTATCCCGTGGGCGACAATCAACCGGGCAAAGCACGCAATGCCGACCGGCGATTCGGTTATCATGATGACTCATTTGCCTGGGCGACTCTCGACACCGGCAAAAAGGGGGATGAATGGTTTTTTATGAGCGCCCTGAAGGCGGCTGGCCCCGAGGCGGAAGCCAAGTGGAAGAGGTATCCGATCGGTGGCGAGATTCGTCCAGAGGCATGGGGCAAGGTGTTCGACCCGCCACCACGCGACCGACGGATTCAGGATTTTCGCCAATGTGTTGAGGCAACGCACGTTACCTGGCTCATGGACAGCGGCATGTTCGAGAAGAAACAGTCGCAAGAGCGCATCGCTCGCGCCATGCAAGAAGTGCGTCGCATGGGTTACGAATTTCACGTGTCGAAAGTTCGTATCAGCAAGATAGACGGCGGTCGTCTCAACGTTAACGTCTATGTTGAGAATCGCGGTGTGGCACCATTCTATTATGATTGGAAGCCGGAGTACGGGCTTATGGCAGATGGCAAAGTTGTCAAAACCTTCGCCGGCTCAGGCTCATTGAAAGGTATTCTGCCTGACGAGAAACCCGCGCGCTGGACCGAGAACTTGGATATTCGTGGAGTCGAGCCGAGGACCTATCAATTGCTCGTGCGGGTTCCGAATCCGATGCCGACGGGGAAGCCAGTGCGTTTTGCCAATGCGACGTCGGATGTTGAGACGGGTTGGCTGAAGCTCGATGAAGTGGAGATTCGGTGAGCAGTTTGGTAATGTGTGGCCTGAGCTAGTGCGGTTCGGGCCGAGATAACGTGTTGGCTGATCGAAATCGGGGCCGAACGGCGCTCTCGAAGAAAACTCATAACATGATGGTGATATTGTGAGTCTGCGCGGAGCCAAGATTGTGATCGTTTCTGTTCTTGTCATTTGGCAGTTCTTGCTGCTGACAGTTCTCAGCATCGCGGGTCTTCAAGACCGAATCGCGCGGGCGATGGCCGGCATGGCTTGGGGCTTGTCGATATTATGGATCGGTGGTTTTGGTCTGCTCTCGATTTTTGGCCGGGATATGGTGTGTGGGTTCATCCATCGCATCCCGTTGCCGAGCGGGGTCAAGTTTTTTGGTTTGGCGACCATCCTGGCGCTGGTCGAAGAGGCGATTGCCACGCTGATGACGAATTGTGCCCCGCTTTTTGGTGTCGAGATCGGGGAGGCGTATATCACCGCGTCGGCAAACTATCTCGATGTGATCATATTCCACAGCGTGGTCGTGTTCTTAGCTCAGTTTGCCACCTGGGCGTGGCTGTTGTCCCGCTATGAGTTTCGACCGTTCACCGTGTTTTGGCTTTTCGGCATCACCGGTTTTCTCAATGAAACGCTTTTCGCTGGTCCGCAGCCCTTGGCGCTTGCGCAATGGATTCTGATCTACGGTTTGATGGTCTACCTCCCTGCGAGTTGTTATCCAAACAAAGCAGGGCGTCGCCGGGTTCGGTGGTGGCATTATCCGGTAGCGGTCATCCTGCCGATCCTCGCTTCACTGCCGGTGGTCGCATTGTTGCTTGGCGTGATCGCGCCGGACCACCCAAGTGTTCATTTTCCACCAATGCAGACGAAGTGACAAAAATCGATCCGAGGCCGACCGACGGTACGAACCTTCGGTACATGATCGAAGTGCGGCCAAAACCAACATCGCTTGGTTGACGACAGTTATTTTGCTTGGGCTGTCCGGTTGTCACTTCATCGTCGTCGGACCGGTGGGTTGGATCCCGGTGGGTTCGATCGGGGTCATGGGCGCGGCCAATCGTTGGGCTAGGCGGTTGCCCACCCGCCGAACCCAATCCAGTTGCGGGAGAGCATAGGGACGAAATTTCTCGGGCTGCTCGGCGTCTTCATGATGGAACAAGGCCCTGTGGCGGCCCAATCGTGTAGCCAAGGGCGAGTCGATCAAGTGGGCGGAATCCGTTGCCGACATTTGGAACAACACCCTCTGGGTGCATTCGCGCAACATGGTACGATCCAAGGTGCGGTTCAAATTGAGGAGGGTATCGCACCAAAACAGGACGTGGACGCCAACCGCCGGTCCCTCGCGCAGGATCGTGGCGAAGTTTTGTGCCGGTGTCGCGGCGCTGGCTCGTCCGAAACTGTAGTCGTCCTCGGGGCGTCGCAGGTCGCGGAAGCGTTGCAGTCCTTGGATGAGAAGGTAGTGGGTCGTTCGATCGTCGGTCTGTCGTGACTGTCGGGCGGAGATGATCTCGACCAATTCGGAGAGCATGGCCGCGATCCCCCAGGGATCGACGACTTGTCCCTGGTGGGGAAGCGCCTTGAGGCATTGGGCCAGGAAGCCGTCGTTGGGATCATCCGCCAAGGTGCCATCAAGGATGTGGAAACGCGCGGTGCTCGGGTCTTGGTTGCCATCGGGGCGATGTTGGGCCGCGAGACTGAGCAGGGACGAGACCATCAAGGCGAGGGCGGTCTCTTCCTGCTGACCGATCATGACGAGATGTGAGCCGGACTGGGGCCGGAACACCGCGGCGGTCGGCGGTTTGATGGCCACGGGATCGCCCAGCCAGGCGGAGAAGCTGCGACGTGGCGCGGGCCAATCCGAGGCATGAAGCAAGTCCGCCAACAGATGGTTGCGTTCGAGTTCGGCCGGGGCGTTGCCCTCGAAGACGAGAGGCGGGCGTCGGCGAGTCCAGGTGCGAGCTTTTTCGTCCAAAGCACGCAAGATCCGCTCCCGACGATCATCGGGCAGCCAGACCACTTGGAAGACGTCGTTTCCTTCGACCAGGCCGTTGGCATCGTTGTAGATGGCTTCGCCAGGTCGGGTGAGTAGCCGGGCGGCGGAATTATCTTTGCTCAGAATCAAATGCGCGTCGGCCTCGCTGCACTGCAAGGCGATGCGCACGGCCATTTGGTCGATCGTGGCTCGGGCAAGGGAGTATGCGCCGCCGAGGGTCTGCGCCCCAAGCAAGACATGGATGCCAAAGGCCCGACCTTGGCGGACCAGCCGATCCAGCAAGAGCGAGGCTTCCTGGGCGAGCTTGTCCTCCTCGACGAAGAATTCCTGGAATTCATCAACGATGAGCAAAATGCGGGGAAGCTTTTCGTCGGGACGTTCCTGGCGATAGCCGGCGATGTCGTTGACACCGGCTTGGCGGAACAGGTCGCCGCGTCGCTTCAATTCCTGATCCAGCCGATGGAGGACGCTCAAGCCGAATTCGCGCTCGCTTTCGATGGCGACGACTTGGGCATGGGGAAGGGCGAATTCGGCATAGGGTTTGAACTCGACCCCCTTCTTGAAGTCGATCAGGTACAGGTGCACTTCGTCGGGCGAGTAAATGAGCGACAGGTTGGTGATGATGGCGTGGAGGAGGGTGGATTTGCCGGAGCCGGTCTTGCCCGCGATCAGGCCATGTTGGGCGGTGCCCCGGCCGAGGTCGAGGGCCTGGCGTTTGGAGGCCCCGGATCGTCCGATGGGGACGACGATGCCGGTGCGGCTGTCGCCGGTCCACCATTGAGTCTCGGGCGGCATGACGAAATCGAAGGGGACCTCCACCTTCCCGGCAACTTTGGCCAATTCGCCCGAGCGCCGGATCAACCGTCCCGAGAGGTCGTTCGGGGGGGGCGACTCGGCTTCCCAGGGCAGCGCGTTCAAGATCGGGTCGCGGAATTCAAATCGGTCGTTTTTCCATTTCACGACCCAGGAACCGGCCTCTAAGTCGGACAAGTTGAACCCGTGGGGCATGGGTTGCTTCAGGTCCACGCTGACCAGCGTAAAGACGCCACAGCTGGCCCCGCTATTCACGATGCTGACCAAGCGGCGGGCCGCGTCGGCGGAGAAGTTCACCGGGAAATTCGCCACGACCAGCACGCGATAAGGCTCGGCCACCTCGCCGGCGGCGGCGTTGTACTCCTCGATAGAGCGGTACTCCCGGCGGAGGTATTTCTGGATCACATTCTCCATGTGGGCGCTCACGTCGGCGAGGCGCTGTTCGATGGCAGACGCTTCCGTCCAGATGCGGCTCGTGACGAGCAACTCGTCGTAGTCGGCCAGGTGCATGAATTCCGCGAAATTGTCGCCCAGGCCCACCGGATCCAGGATCGTGAAGCGGACCTTCCCCAGGGGCAAACCAGTGAGGAACCGGAGCATCAGGTTTTGCAAGACGAGGACGGCCCGCGCTCGCCCGGCTTCCGTCGCCTCCAGCAATAGCCCGGAACGTTCGGGAAAGGGCAGAAAGACGGGCAAGTTCCCGCGGAAAGGGCGGTCCAACTGCAAGCGCGAGTCTTTCGGCTCCCCTTGGGGCAATTGGGCCAAGTCAAACGGATGATGTCCCATGCGAATCCCCCGCGGAACTTCGCTGACCGGGGGACGGTTTTCCCAGGTCGTCGAATCCCACGGCGGGAACCATTCATCGTTCAAACGGCAAAGCTCGGCGTGTTCCTCACGCAGGCGCTCGATGCCGCTGTGCCAACGTTCGACCAACTCGCGCCAATGATCCTCCTCGGTGCGCTGGATACGGTCCAGGCGCTGTTGGAGTTCAGCCTCGAGACTTGCTAGCTCTTGGGCGGAGCGGGCCTCGGCTTCGCGGCGAAGGGCATCACGTCGGGCCTCGACGGCGGCCAACTCGGCATCGCGTTGCTGGGTGAGGCGGGCCAGCGTTTCTTGATGCGACAGGTTCAACTCGCGGAGCCGTTCGACCCGCTGCTCGAGCAGGGCATCCAACCGCGGTTGGAAATCATTCTGGGCCGCGTGCTGATCCCGATGCAGCTTTTCCCGAAGGTTGTTCAGGGTGCGTTGGAAATCGGCCTCGGCACGGGCACGGCAGGATTGGGCAGCGGCCTCGGCCTTTTCCAACAAGCGGGCGATTTGCTCGCCCCGGCGATCCATCTGCCGCATCCCGCTCATTTGCACCGCGGCGCGGAACAGGACAAATGCGCCCGAGCCGACGAAACCCCCACCGACCAGCCACAGAAGGGGGG
>JAOAAM010000090.1 GCA_026418875.1 Gemmataceae bacterium
CGCTTGCAAAGGGCGGGGGACCAGACTTCGGATCGGTCGGTCAGGCGTGATGCAGCCGAACACGACCGCTGGTTCAGATGTTCAATCGTTGTTCCCAAAAATTCAGTTGCCGGTCGACCTCCTCGGGGGCGGTGGAACCGCTGCTGCGGAAGGCGGCCAGGGCGTTCTTGACCCCGAGGACACTGTAAACTTTCGCACTGAACCCCGGAGCCAGACGATCAAATTCCTCGGGGGGCAAGTCGCGCAAACGGCAGCGGCGTTGCTCACACAGCCGGACCAACTTGCCAACGGCCTCATGCGCTGACCGCATCGGCAAACCGTGAAGCACCATCGCCTCCATCAGCGTGGTGGCGTCGAGGAAGCCGTCCTCCAAGCGGGATTCGATCGCTTCCCTTCGGAACTGGGCGCCCTCCACAATGGGGGCGGCCAGCGAGAGCGAGGCGGCGACACTGTCGTGAGCGGCAAACAACGCCAGTTTGTCCTCTTGCAGATCGCGGTTGTACGCGAGGGGCAACGCCTTGAGCACCACAAGCAATTGGGTCAATGCCCCCACGGCACGACCAGTTCGACCTCGCGTCAACTCCAGCACATCCGGGTTTTTCTTTTGCGGCATGATGCTCGAGCCGGTGCAGAACGCGTCGGGCAGGTCAAGGAAGCCGAATTCTGTGGTCGACCAGATTACCCACTCCTCGGCCCAACCGCTGAGGTGAATCGCTATCACGGTCAAGGCGTAGACATAATCCAGGACGAAGTCGCGGTCGCTCGAAGCATCCAGGCTGTTCCTCGCGAGCGACTCGAAGCCCAACAGCACACGCACACGATCGCGATTCACCGGGATGGAGGTGCCCGCTAAGGCGGCTGTGCCGAGGGGGAGTGCGTCGGCACGGCGACGAGCCGTTTGAATTCGCTCTCGATCGCGTTGAAACTTTTCGATGTAGGCGAGGAAATAGTGCGAGGCAAGAACAGGCTGAGCCCGTTGCAGGTGGGTGTAACCGGGCAGGATTAAATCGTGATAACGCCGGGCCGCACTCAGGAATGCCCGTTGCACGTCCCGCAGGCGACGGTCGATTTCAGCAGCGGCATCACGCAACCAGAGCTTCAGGTCGGTGACGACCTGATCATTTCGACTGCGACCGGTGTGCAGTTTTCGACCTAAGTCGCCGAGTCGCTGAATCAAGGCTTGTTCAATGTGCGTGTGGATGTCTTCCTGAGCGGTGGAGAACGCGAACTGGCCGTTGCGGATCTCGTCACCGATCGCGTCCAGCGCTTGGTGGAGTTGATGCGCTTCCTCAGCGGTGAGCAGGCCAATCTCGGCGAGCATGGCGGCGTGCGCTTGGCTGGCTTTGATGTCGTAAGGGTATAACCGCCGGTCGAACGAGATCGATTCGGTGAACTCTTCCACCCGTTGGTCGGTGCCCGCCTCGAAGCGTCCACCCCACGTCTTTTGACTCACGCTCCGCCCCTCAACGAACGCATCGGCGTCAGAACCATGACGCCGCTCATTCGATGATCTTATTCAAGGGATACTCGACGATGCCGCTGGCACCGGCTTTCTTCAAGCTGGGGACGATGTGTCGGACAGTGTCTTCATCCAAGACGGTGTTCACGGCCACCCAGTCTTCATCCGATAAGGAGGCGATCGTCGGTTTTTTTAAAGCGGGCAGGATCGCGATCACCGCTGGCAGGTCCGCCCGGCGGACGTTCATCATCAGTCCGACCTGTCCCTCGGCCGCCATCGCCCCTCGCAGCATCAGGATCAGATCGTCCATCTTCTGCCGCTTCCAAGGATCTTTCGCCGCCTGCTTGTTCGCGATGAAGCGGGTCGTGCTTTGCAATACCTCGGCGACAACGCGGAGATTGTTGGCCCGCAGCGAGCTGCCTGTCTCGGTCGCTTCCACGATGGCATCGGCCAAGCGCGGGGGCTTCACCTCGGTCGCCCCCCAACTGAATTCGACCAGAGCCTTCACTCCCTGCGAGGCCAGCCAACGCTGCGTCAGGTTCACGATCTCCGTTGCGATGCGTTTCCCTTCGAGATCTTTCACTTCTCGGATCGGCGAGTCGTTGGGGACGGCCAAGACCCAGCGGACGGGGCGGCGACTGGCTTTGCTGAAGACGAGTTCGGCCAATTCCTCGACGTCCGCTCCATTCTCTTGCACCCAGTCGTACCCCGTCAGCCCGCAATCGAACGAACCATCCTGCACATAGCGGGGCATCTCTTGCGCCCGAACCAGGGTGCATTCGATCTCCGGGTCGTCAATCGTGGGGTAGTAACTGCGATTAGAGAACGACAGTTTGTAGCCGGCGGCGGCGAAAAGTTTCGCCGTCGCCTCTTGCAGGCTTCCTGCTGGCAAACCCAATTTCAGGATGCGCGCGGTCATCGTCGATAAACATCCTTCGGATCAAATACTCGCTGGCCAACAACCCGCCAGTCACCGTCTTCCCAACGACGGAAGAAACAACTGGCGTATCCCTCGTGGCAAGCGGCTCCACCCACCTGACGGACACGCAACAGCACCGTGTCGCCATCGCAATCGACCAAAATCTGTCGAACTTCCTGGACGTGGCCGCTCTCCTCACCCTTTCGCCACAATCGACTGCGGCTGCGTGACCAGTACACTGCCCGCCCAGTGCGCAAAGTCTCCTCGAATGCTTCACGGTTCATCCAGGCGAGCATCAACACTTGCCCGGTTTCGTCGTCCTGGGCAATCACCGGCACGAGACCGCCGCTTTTGTCAAAGTCGATCATCGCTCAACTCGGTTGATTATCGCTCAACTCGGTCGCTGTCCGGATGTTTGAGAGCGTCAAACATCAATGAAATTGCAAGAGGCTAAACACATCGCGGGGCTTGAGCTTCTCGCGACCATTGAGAAAACAGAGTTCGACGAGGAATCCGCAGCTCACCACGCTGCCGCCGGCTTGCTCGACCAACTGCGCCCCGGCCAACATTGTCCCACCGGTCGCCAACACGTCGTCGATGAGCAGCACCCGGGCACCGCGGTGGATGCTATCGGTGTGCATTTGCAACTCCGCCTCGCCATACTCCAAGTCGTACTTCAGGCTGTACGTGCGGTAGGGCAATTTGCCCGGCTTGCGTAGCGGGACGAGCGGCTTGCGTAGCCGTAGGGCCAAAGG
>JAOAAM010000195.1 GCA_026418875.1 Gemmataceae bacterium
TAGCCAAGAAGACAACTAAATAGCGACTCAGCATAACCCCCCCTGCTCGGGGCAAAGCGCTGCGGGCTGCTTGCCACACTGCTCCGTTCCCACAGTCGATGCGCCCAGTCGACGCCCCATTTCGGTCCCGCAAGGACGAACAACTTCACAATTGCGTGTGCCGAAAGGTTTTCTTACGCTATTTAAGGTGTATCTGTTTTTTCGTCGTGTTCGAGGAAGCCGATGGAGTCCGACCTCCAGCGAGTCTGCATTGTCATCGCCCGAACGCGCCACCGGATGGTGGCGATGGAGATCCAGGAAGCCGCCCGCCTGGGTGCTCGATTGCTCGAGATTCGCTTGGATTTTATTGCGCGAGCTCCAGACTTGCGGCGTCTGCTTGAAAACAAGCCTTGCCCCATGATCGCCACGATCCGGCGGCGCGAGGACGGCGGCCGGTGGAGCGGCACAGAAGAAGCCCGGCGAACACTATTGCGGCAATGCATCGTCGGGGGGTTTGACTGGGTGGATTTGGAAACCGACGTCGCCGACGAAATCAAGCGCTTCGGCCCCACCAAACGCATCGTCAGTTACCACAACGTCGAAAACGTGCCGGAAAATCTCGAAGAAATCTACGAACGAATGTGTCAACAAGATGCCGACGTCGTGAAGGTGGCGGTGACGGCACAGGAGATCTCGGATAATTTTCGAGTGCTCAATCTGTTGAAGAACGCCAAGAAACCGACGATCGCCCATTGCATGGGCGACCTCGGGTTTCCCACACGACTCCTCGGGCTGAAATACGGAGCGCCCTTCGTCTACGCCGCCTTCAACGAGGATCGGATCATCGCTCCCGGGATGCCGACCATGTGGGACCTGCAACACTCGTTCCCCGTGGATCGGGTCAACGCCGAGACGAGGGTGTTTGGAGTGATCGGGGATCCCGTTTCGCACAGCCTCAGCCCGACCCTGCACAATCGTTTGTTTCGCGAGCACGGCATCAACGGGCTGTATTTGCCTTTTCGCGTTCCCCGCGGACAATTGGAGGCACACCTGTCCACCTTTTCCGTCGTGCCGGTCAGGGGGTACAGCGTGACCATCCCGCACAAGGAGGCGGCAGCACAACTCGCGGCACGATCATCCGAGGTCGTCCAACGAACCAAGGCCGCCAATACGCTGATCCTCGGGAGCGACGGCACCAGCTTCGAGGCCCACAACACGGATTACCAGGCTATCCTCGACAGCCTGCTCGATGCCCTGCCCCCGGGAGAGGACGGGTCACCCCCCACGCTGGAAGGAAAGATGGTGCTTCTGCTTGGGGCTGGCGGCGTGGCTCGAGCGGTCGCACACGCCTTGAAAAGCGCTGGATGCGTTTTGACGATTTCGAACCGCACGCCAGAGAAGGCCCACCGCTTGGGAACTGAGGTCGAAGGCCGTGTCCTCGACTGGATGGCCCGCCACACTGCCAGTTGCGACATTGTGATCAACTGCACGTCCGTTGGAATGCACCCGAACGTCGACGATATACCCATTCATGCCGGCTTTTTTCAGCCCACAATGCTCGTCGTGGACACGGTCTACAACCCCGAGACAACTCTATTCATCAAAGAAGCGAAACTTCGTGGGTGCCGCACGGTCACCGGTGTCGAGATCTTCGTTCGACAAGCAGCCATTCAATTTGAACTGTTCACCGGGATCTCCCCCAATTTGGAGACCATGCGACGGATTGTCCGACGTGCATTGTCGCCGGTGGCCCATCTCGACGAGGAAGGGTCGACCGCATGAATCCGCGTTTTTACCTTGTCGGATTGCGTGCCACGGGAAAATCCACCGTCGGTCGCCTCCTCGCCAAACGTTTGAATTGGGCTTTTTTCGACACGGACGAAGAGGTCGAACGCCGCACCGGGTTGACGATTCGTGAGGTTTTCTCGCAAAAAGGCGAGGCCGTTTTTCGAGAACTCGAGAGCGAGGTGTTGCTCTCGATGAGCCGACAAACGCCTGCGGTCATTGCCACGGGAGGTGGCATCGTATTGTCCGAGTCAAACCGGCAGTTGTTGAAACAGACGGGTCGGGTCCTCTGGTTGCACGCGCCACCTGCGATCCTCTGGCAGCGGATGCAGGCCGATCCGACAACCTCCTCTCGGCGGCCAAATCTCGCGGCGGGGGGCGTGGCGGAACTCGAGTCACTTGCACAAGCGCGAACTCCCCTCTACGAAGAGGTCGCCCACGAAGACTTTGACACAAGCTCGCGCATTCCGGAAGCCATCGTTGAGGAAATCGTGAACAGATGTCGAATTTCCTACTGAATTACGGCATGCTCTTGCTGTTACACGTCGCCCTGTTCGTATTTGGTGCAATCGTTGGCAGCTTCATCAATGTTTGGGTTGCCCGATTGCCATATGAAAAGAGCATCCTCTGGCCACTCGGCTCTCGCTGCGGTCAATGTTATGCCGTCATCCGATGGTATGATAACATACCACTATTAAGTTATTGGCTTCTTCGAGGTCGCTGTCGACATTGTCAAGCCGAATTCTCAATTCGTTATTTCTTAATCGAATTGATTGTCGCCCTGGGGTTTCCGGTGATTTTCTACGTCGAAGTGATCCAAAACATCCACGATTTCAACGCATTTCAAAATACATTGCAACATCTACGCTACGGGCTTTTTGCTCGAGAGAACATCCCGGCGTACCTGTTTTTCTCGCATCGGGCGATTCTCTTCAGCCTGTTAGTGGCCGCTGCGGGATGCGACTTGAATCGTCGCACCATTCCGTTGCAACTCACCATGATCGGCACCCTCATCGGGCTTTTGTACGGCATCAGTTTTCCTTGGCCCTGGCCTAATGGCATCGCGGTTTCGCTCCCTCGACCTCGTGCCGGGATCGACGACTGGTGGTCGCTTCAGCCCAACGAAATGCAACGAAGCGGACTGTACCCCTGGCCCGTTTGGGGCCCCCTGCCTTCTTGGATCCCCCCGGGTTCCTGGCAACTCGGCTTAGCAACAAGCCTCGCCGGCGCGATCGCTGGCACAGCTCTTCTGCGGTCCGTAAAGTTTCTCTTCGAAAGGGGGCTCGGACGCGAAGCGCTCGGCTTGGGCGATGCCGACCTGATGATGATGGCCGGGGCGTTCCTCGGATGGCAAGTCGTCGTGATGAGCTTTCTCGCGGGCGGCGTCATCACGCTCTTGATCTCACTCCCCAGCCTGTTCCGAAGGGACGAACAGGAACTACCATTCGGACCTGGTTTGGCGGCAGGTTGTATCACGACATGGGTTGGATGGGAACTCATCGCGCCGCACATTCAGGTGCTCTTTTTCCATCCGACCTTCTTGACGCTGTTCGCGTTAGGGTGCGGCGGCGTGATCCTCGTGATGAGCTTTCTGTTCGGCACGCTCCGGGGGACAGCAACTTCGGGAACAGAGAGTTGAAAATCGTCCATGTCCTCAGATCGACTTATCCACCTATGATCCGCATTATTGATTACGGCATGGGGAACTTGCGCAGCGTTCAGAAAGCCCTCGAACGTTTGGGGTATGCTTCCGAAATCACCTCGGATCCCGACTCTGTGGCCAACGCGGACCGGATTGTCTTACCCGGAGTCGGAGCATTCGGCGACGCAATGGTCAAATTGAGCAGTCTAAATCTGATCGAACCAATTAAGAATCATGTTTTGCGCGGACGTCCATTTCTCGGCATCTGTTTAGGGCTTCAACTACTTTTCGATGAGAGTGAGGAGAATGGAATTCATCAGGGTTTGAGTTTGTTGCGGGGGCGGGTGATTTCGTTTCAACCAAATCTCGGTATCAAGGTTCCTCACATGGGCTGGAATGCCCTTAGGGTTGTGAGGCCATGTCCGCTGTTCGCTGAGGTTCCCAGCGGAGCTTTCGTGTACTTCGTCCACTCCTTTTATGCGGTCCCCGGCCGACGGGAGATCGTTGCCGCGGAGGCGGATTATCCCACTCCCTTCGCCGCCGCGATCCATTCAGAAAACGTGTTTGCGACGCAATTCCACCCGGAGAAGAGTCAAGAAGTTGGGCTGAGAATCCTGCGAAACTTCGTTGAGCGGTGTTAATTGTGGCAGCGTGAGCCACTCTCTGTTCGAGGTGAGTACCTCGGGCGATGAACTCAATCGATCGTCGACGAATGCCCCCGGCAGGATTCGAACCTGCGACCACCGGTTTAGGAAACCGATGCTCTATCCCCTGAGCTACGGGGGCCGACAGGCATATTTTACGGACGCTGCCTTCCTCGGGCATCGTGCCGACGCGACAGCCTGCGGGAACCGCGACCCCCGTAGAGTAGGTCACATCGCCTACGGTCGGTGACCTTCGGGAAGGTATAACTCGTTGACCTTGTTTGTCTCCGTGGGCGGGGTGCCCGCGGTCCACGGCGGAATGGGTTGCTTCTCGGGTGGATAGAGCGACTCCATCGGCTTCCAAACGACATCCACCTTTTCTGTGAACAAGTCGCCGATCAGCAGGTCGGTCACCTTACCCTTCAGATCCGGGTAGTGCTTCACGAAATTTCCGAAGCTGAAACCGTCGTAATACTCGCAGACTAGGCGGCGCATCCGGTCGACGCCCTCGTTGTAGGTCTGCTCCCACTTACCAAGTTGACTCTTCGACAAATCTCCTTTCCGAAGGCCTTCAACGATCGCATCGGCCGCCATTTCGCCGGATCGCAGGGCCAGCAACACCCCTGAGGAGTAAAGAGGATCCAGAAAGCCCGCAGCATCCCCGACCAATACCCAGCCATTTCCTGCGACGGTGCGGGAGCGGTAGGAATAATCCTTTGTCGCAAAATATCCGGTGATCCGCCGGGCGTTTTTCAAACGCTCCTGGATGAACGGAACGCGGGACATTTCCTCGTTGTAAACCTGTTCATGTCCCCCGCGCCCTTTGAAGAGGTAATCAAACGGGGCGACGACGCCCAAGCTCAAGCGGTTGTTGTGCAAGGGGATCCACCACCACCAGCCTTTTTTGTCCGGGGTCTGAATGACTAGCGTCGCCCCCTCGTCCCTTCCCGTATCCCGATGAGCATTCTCCCAATAAGTCCAAATCGCGCCCTTGTTCAAGACTGGGTCCCAGAGACGAAGTTTGAATCGGTTTTGCAGCATCGTGCTCTGTCCGCTGGCGTCGACAACGACTTTGGCCCGAACCTCCCGCGGCGGTCCATTTTCCGACTGTATCTTGACGCCCACCGCACGATCATCCTCGAAGAGAACGTCTAAAACCCGGACCCCCTCGAACACCTCGACGCCATGCTCGCGAGCGTTGTTCAGCATCATCAGGTCGAATTCGCTCCGGACGACCTGCCAAGTCTGCGAGCACTCGTGGGGCTTGTTGTCCCAAAAGTAAAACGGGGCCGAGAGCTTGCCGTTCGAGTTCACGAACTGCACGCTGTGTTTGTGAACGAAGGGGCTGTTTCGCAGCTTCGGCAGCATGTTGAGCCGCTTTAACACCCAGTACGTTTCGGGAATGAGCGATTCCCCGATGTGGAACCGGGGGAACTTCTCGCGTTCATAGAGTTGCACCTGAAAACCCTGCTGAGCGATCAGCGTCGACGTGGTAGAGCCAGCCGGTCCACCGCCGATCACGACGACATCGGGATGGGCGTCGTGTTTCCCGTTCACCGTTTCGGTCATGAGCCTTCTCCTCTTTCTACCGGAGCCATTCGCTATCGGGTGGTTCATGTGGATGGCGTGCCGCCCGCAGTAGGGCGATCAACTGCCGCAACTCGTTGGGACTCAGATGCCCCAGCTGCCGTTTGTGGCACTCGATAACCTCGGCAGACAAACTTTCTAGCAGGTCGATGCCGGGTTGAGTGATCCGAACCTGGACCACTCGACGGTCGTCCTCGATTCGCTCCCGAGAGGCCCACCCCCGTTCGACCAGGCGATCGACCAGCCTCGTGATGTCCGGTGCTCGAGAAATCAGTCGTGCAGCGAGCACCAAGGTCGGTATCGCCTCCGGATGCCTCGCTCGAAGCAACCGCAGCGCGTTGTACTGCTGCGCAGTCAATCCGTGCCGCTCGAACAACTGCTCCTCGAAGAACCGCAAGCGGTCATAAGTTCGCCACAGGTTCAGGTAGGCCTCCTGCTCCAAGGAGTCGAATTTTCGCGGTCGTGTCGAGGCGGCCGACGTCATACCCTCATTATATTCGTTTCGACAACCATTGTCGCACCAATTTTTCGCTTCGCAGAATTGCTGAAGAGCGATGAGAGCTGTTGACCGGTTTGAACGCACAAGTTATGGGCCCAAACGGGTGGATGTTTTCTGGGTTGCGGGAAGGAGCCGATTCATGTTCCGTCGCACGCGTTCCGTTTGCGTCCAATGGTTGATTCTCGCAGCTGTCGGTTTGGTGATGGGAATCGGTTGCCGCGACACGAGCGGCGTCTCGATCGAGGTGGCGCCGCAACAGGCTTCCACCGATGCTGAGGCACCGGCCGGGGCGGATGTTCCGACGAATTCGTCGGAGACGGCGGAGAAAGCAACGGCTGATCGGCTGCATCAACCATTTTCCCAGGCATGCACCACCGAAATCCATGCCGATTCAGGGGTCGCTCTGCCCCCTGTCTACACGCTCACCGGCAAAAACACCGGGCTGCTGAATGAAGAAGTGCAAAAGGTTTGGGACCAGATTCGCTTCATGGATGCAGCCGGCAAGCCGCAAACTTATGTCGTCGCTCTCGAAGTGGGCATCGGCGAGCGGTCGTTGGGCACGATCGAAATCTTGATGCAGCCCGAGTGGGCACCGAATCATGTGCGCAATTTCGTGGCCCTGACCCAAGTCGGTTACTACGACGGGCTGAGGTTCGATCGCGTGGTCCGTCAGCGAGTGGACGGCGAGAGCGGGTCCGAATTGCTGGTCGTCGAAGCGGGTGCCCCGACCGAGAACGCCGACCCAGCCACGAGCCACCTTGGCTACTGGGTTTTGCCCGAGTTTCAGCCCGATTTGAAACATGAGGCGGGATTCGTCGGTGCATGCTTGATGCCGTCGGAGGACAACGCAGAAACCGCCGCTTGTCGCTTCTACATCGCCCTGACACCCGCCCCTGCCATGGACGGCAACTTCACGGTGTTCGGCAAAGTGACTCGAGGGCTAGAGATCGTGCGTGAAATCAGCCAACAGCCTGTGCTCAGCGGCGATGCTGGTCCCGATCAAGGACGATTTTCCACTCCGATCGTGATTCGTCGGGCCGTGGCGAGCCCGATGCCGGTCGTAAAATGAGGAGGAGCATCGTTGGCCCGCGGTTGGCCCTGATTCAATCCAGGTAGACGTGCAGCAAAATCAGCAATTCGGCAGAGCGGAAACGGAGTATCGAGTGATGGCGCGGCGGTATCGGCCGCGCCAGTTCTCGGATCTTCTCGGTCAAGAGGCGATCGCTCAAACCCTCACCAATGCGCTAACGTCCGGCACCGTCGCGCATGCTTACCTTTTCACGGGTGCTCGCGGAGTCGGCAAGACGTCGTGTGCCCGCATCTTGGCCAAGGCCCTCAATTGCCGCAACGGCCCCACGCCGACACCGTGCGACCAGTGCTCCAGCTGCGTCGCGATTGGGGAGGGTGAAGACATTGATGTGCGCGAGATCGACGGTGCCAGCAATCGTGGCATCGACGACGTGCGGGCCATTCGTCAGGAGGTCGCGACGAGGCCGACCCGCAGCCGGTACAAGATTTACATCATCGACGAAGTGCACATGCTAACGAAGGAGTCGTTCAATGCCTTGCTGAAGACTTTGGAGGAGCCGCCGGATCACGTCAAATTCATCTTCGCCACGACCGAGATTCAGAAAGTTCCTGTAACCATCGTCTCCCGCTGCCAGCGGTTCGATTTCGCCCACCTCACGAGCGAACGAATCGCAGAGCATCTGCGAAACATTCTCAAGGCAGAGAACCAGCCTGCGGAAGACGATGCCTTGGAGTTGATCGCCCGGCGTGCGGCTGGGTCCATGCGAGACGCGCAATCGCTTTTGGACCAGGTGCTCGCCTTCTCGGGCGGAAGGTTGACCGCCGACGCCGTGCGGCAACTGCTCGGAGTACCAAAGGGAGAGGTCGTGGCACAACTCGCGGATGCCATCATCCGTCGGGACATCGCGTCGGCGTTGAATCTCCTTCACGGGGCCTGCCGCTCCGGGACCGCCCCTGCCGACCTCCTCGATCAATTGATCGATTACTGGCGTGACCTGCTGTTGCT
>JAOAAM010000297.1 GCA_026418875.1 Gemmataceae bacterium
GGATCGTCGGGGTCGGCGCGGCCGGGCAACAGATACACGCGGTTCTGCCGCGTCACGGCCAATCCCGACAAATACACGACCACGGGGCGGCCCCGGTCTTCCGTCCGCGTGGTCCGATCCGCCAACGAGGCGACCAGATCGCGTAGCGTTTGCTGTTCCTGGCCTTGGAGCGCCATGACGCTGTCGTCGTCGAAATGGCGGCTGAATGCCTCGACATCCTGTTGTGCCCAAGCGTTCGGCGGATAGTGGGCGTCGGCGTACTGCGTCACGGCCAACGCCAAGGCCAACGGCTGAGGCGTCGGGCGAAGGTAATACAGCAAGCCCCCGATCACCCCGACAATCACCAGGACGGCCACGATCGCCACGATCCGCCCCGCCAGTTTGCCCTGGCTCGACGGAGTGGAACGGCCGACGAGAACCCCTTCGTTCCGCCAGGTCCGACGACGGCTGCGCTCTCGACCCATGATGGCTCCTCGATGCGGGGATGCCACGCCGACGGGGTGTGTCCGCGATCAGTCAATTCGGACAGGCCGTGGCGTATCTTGGCCCAGCAAATCGCTCGTATCCGGCGAGATTTGTGGACGAAGATCGATTTTACTGGCATCTTCTTTCAATTCCGCCATTGAGAAGACTTGCAGCGTAAAGGAACGCTTTTGGTCCTCATCACTCAGGGGACCGAATCGCGCCGTGTATTTGCCCGACTTGGGGTAAAATCGGTGCTCCTCGCCCAAGGTCAGCGCGGGAACATCGTGCAGCTCTTCGGGCCGAACGAAGATCACGGCTTCACCGGGAGAGAGCACGTTGTCGGCCAAACCTGTTTCCGATCGCAGTGGATGCGAGGCGGGGGGAAGTCGCGGCCGCCACCACTCCGCCAGGTTCGAGCCGTGCAGGGTCACGGGAGTCCCGCCACGGCCGCCGTCTCGGATCGAACGCAAGGCGACATCGTCTTTGGAAAACAAACGGACTCTGGGGCGCATCGCATCGCCCAAGCTGGCAGCAAGGGTTTGCTGATCGGCGGCGGCATAGATCCGACCCGGGGGATCGAGTCGCTCAATCTCCTCGAACTGACTGCGGATGTTCGCCAACTCAGCGTCGCTCGCCTGAAAGATGACCAAATGCAACTCGATCCCGCGGCGGGCCAATGCCGTTGCCACAACCGCCCCTGCCTGACCTCGATCAACGTTGTCCTCGCCATCGCTCAAGGCGACGATCATGCGATAACGTTCGCTACCTACCGGCAGATCATGGACTGCATCGACGATGGCTCGGGCCAAGGGGGTGTTGATGCCGTTGGGTTGATTACGCCCCAATTGACGCATCAGCTCGGCCAATTGGCCCGGGTTCGACTGGAAATCGTAAGGGCGTGCGGCAAGCCGAAGCGGCTGGGAGTTCCCGCCAGGGGTACCGACTTGGCGGATGGAGACCACTGTCTCCGGCGGCAGCGCGGCCAAGACCGTCTCCAATGCCCCGAGCGCCTGATCGTAGCGTGACTTGCCGCTCGGGCCGACCGCCTTCATGCTCCGCGACCAGTCCAGCACAATTGCCACGGCCCCCGCGCGGACGTCGGGGGCAGCACGCACGGCGAACGAGGCGGGGCCACGGCGGGGGTGATAAATCCAGACGCTGCTCGGCTCTCGATTAAGCAGCAATTGACTCATCACCGTCAAACGATGGCCACGATACCAAAGGTGGGCGGTCACCCGTCCCATGCTTCCCGAAACAGCCTTGGGATCCAGCTCCACGTCCAGTGGCGGCTCGACCGTTTCGGGAGCGGGCGGACCTTGTAAAAATTCCCGCACCAACCGACGGGATCCCGCAGCGGTCGAAACTCGGGCAGGGCCCGCCGACTCGAAACGAATGGCCGGCAGACCGCTACCCTCCCCCGCCGGCCGACCGACGGCAAAACGAACCCGCACGTTCCTTTGTTGCTCGGTTAGTTCCCGTGATGGTTCGATCGGGTTCAAGGTCGGGCGTGGCACGGGCAACTTGGTTTCAACGGACTTGACGTCGGCCAACAAGCGCGCCAGATCCTCCGGCGAGGGATTCGAACCGGCGCCGAGTAGAACCAGCGATCGGGCATCCGCAATCAGCCGCTCCACCACGACATCGGTGTACGACTTCCGCGCCGCAGGCTCGACCGCTCCCCAGTTGGCCTGAATGTTTCTCCGCGCCAGGAACAACATGGCATCGTGCCATCGCAGTCGGCGATCGTCGGTCGTCGGGTCGATCTCAAATGGGAACATAGCTGCGGAATCCGTCCTCCGGGCAAGGGAGTCGGCTTGGGCGAGTTTCAAACG
>JAOAAM010000336.1 GCA_026418875.1 Gemmataceae bacterium
TGGGCTCGGAGATGTGTATAAGAGACAGCCCTTGCCCGATCCGTCTCCGCCAACTCCAGGCGATAGGTTGTCAGCGACACCCCTTTCCGCTCCGCACTGGCCGCCGTCAAACCCACGGAGGCAACCTCGGGGTCGGTGAAGGTGCAGTGAGGAATCACGAATCGGCTGAATCGTGCGCGACCAAAGAAAAGGGCGTTCCGCACCACCAAACGCGCCATGGCATCGGCAGCGTGGGTGTAACGGTACGAACCGCAAACATCCCCTGCTGCAAAGATGCGGGGATTCGTCGTGCGCAAAAAGTCGTTCACGACGACCCCCTCGGGGGTGAACTTCACTCCAGCTGCTTCGAGTCCCAAGTCCTGAACGTTGGGCACTCGTCCCGTCGCCGCCAAGATGACGTCGCCAACGAGCCGCCGGATCTGCCCGTGAAATGCAAAGTGGATCTCGCCCTGAGCTCCGGATGTGGGGACCGCGCCGAGGTAGAGTCTCACCCCATCGCGCTCCAAGGCGGCTTGGATCAGGGCGGAGGCCTCGGGTTCGTCGCGGGGTAAGAGCCGAGGCTCACGACTGATGAGCGAGACTTCGCTTCCTAGCCTGGCGAAGGCTTGGGCCAATTCGCAGCCTTGCGGCCCTCCGCCGAGAACGATCAGGTGCTTGGGCCGCTCAGTCAGGTGGAAGATCGACTCATTCGTCAGAAATCTTTCGGGCGTCAGGCCGGGGATGCCGGGATCCGCAGGGCGGCTGCCAGTTGCCACGACGGCTCGCAGAAACCGGAGCTTTCGATCGGAAACGTCGATCGAATCACGCGAAATGAAGCGACCTTCCCCGAAAAATACATCGACACCGAGTTGGGCAAGTCGCGTCGCGGAATCCGCCGGACTGATCTGAGCACGCAAGCGACGAACCCGCTGCATAACAGCCGTGAAGTCGATACGCGGTTCGGGAAGTTGAATCGCCCAATCTTCCGCCCGTCGTGCCAAGGCCGCCGCTCGGGCGCTGGCGATCAAGGCTTTCGATGGTACGCAGCCAAAGTGAAGGCAGTCGCCGCCGAGGCGGTATCGCTCCACGAGCGCCACACTCGCCCCGACCGCCGTCGCCCCCACGGCACAGACAAGCCCCGCCGGTCCCCCGCCCAGAACCACCAGATCATAGCGGGTGCGGGGCAGAGGATTCACCCAATCGGCCGGGCGTGTCTGTCGCGCCAACTCCGCGGCAAAGGCATCTGCCGGTTCGGATAATAACATGAAGGAAGACCCCGCAGCAGGTCCAGGAAGGCGACCCTATGAACACCGAGTCCGCGAGCCATGGCCGCATGAGACCCGGCTGGTCGCGTCCCGTGCTGTTCCTTTTCGTCATCGGCCTCTTGTTAGCGTTTTACAGTTCCAGCGCGTCGGAATACTTTTCGTGGGAATCGCTGCAACAGCGACGGGACGGTTGGCGGGCCATCGTCGAGTTGCATCGCCCTGAAACCGCTTTCTTGTTTCTGCTCGTTAGCGCCAGCCTCATGAGCTTGTCGCTTCCGGTCGGCAGCATCCTGAGCATCGCGGCTGGGGCGCTCTTCGACCTGTGGCTCGGAGTGGCGCTGATGGTCGTCGCCTCATTGATCGGGTCCGCCGCGGCCTTCCTTATCAGCCGACACTTGCTTCGTGATTTTGTCCGTGCCTGGTTTCGCCGGTGGTTCATCCTCGTGGATCGAGGTATCGAGCGAGACGGTTCGCGGTATTTGTTGTTGTTGCGGCTTTCACCAGTCGTGCCCTTTTTCGCGGTCAATGCCGTGATGGGGCTGACGAAAATGCCGTTGCGGACCTACTTGCTGACCACGCTCGTCGGCATTTTGCCAAGCTGTTTCATCTACGTCCTGGTCGGCACGCAGATTCGCCGCATCAGGTCGCCCGAAGACATTGTGTCTGGCGAGTTGATCTTTTTGCTCACTGTGCTGGCTTTCGCCCCATTGGTTCTGCATCGCGTGGGCCGATACGCCATGCGTCATCGGACCGCGTCCGCGGCAACCGCGGACGGCTGCCACCACAAGGAGGAACCGCGATGAGATTTTCCCCCCAATTCATCTTCATCGTAATACTCACCGCTCTCAATGCGGCCGGTCTGGCTTTTAGCGCGGGGCCGGACACCGATGCCGTGCGGCAACTCCTGGCGGATCAAATCACAGCTTGGAACCGTGGCGACCTGACCGCCTTCATGGAGACTTACTGGAAGTCCCCCGAACTGACGTTCTACTCCGGCGGCGAGATTCAAAAGGGCTGGGAAGCGATCCGCGAACGTTTCCAGCGGCGCTACCAAGCCGACGGCAATGAGATGGGGCGACTCCAGTTCGCGGATTTGCAAATCGACCCCTTGGGTCCCGATCGCATGTTGGTCCGAGGTCGATGGAAACTTGAACGCAAAGCCGAAAAACACGATGGCTTGTTCACCTTGATCGTTGCTCGCCGACCCGAGGGTTGGCGCATCGTCCACGATCACACTTCCGCGAGTCCCCCCCCGGCGACGCAGCCATGACCTGGACGCATTGGGACGTCATCGTGATCGGCGTGGGCGGCATGGGTGCTGCCGCCTGTTGGCAATTGGCCCGGCGAGGGGCACGGGTCTTGGGCTTGGAGCAGTTCCGCTTGGCCCACTCTCGCGGCAGTTCCCATGGCCAAACCCGAGTCATCCGGACTGCCTACTATGAGCATCCCGCTTACGTCCCGATGGTCCGAAGGGCCTTTGAACTCTGGTACGACCTGGAGCAGTTATCGGGAGCAAAATTATTGACGGAGTGTCAATGTTTGAACGTCGGCCGCATCGACTCCGAGTTGATTCTCGGAGTGAATCGCGCCGCGAGAGAGCATGACTTGGCGGTCGAATCGCTCACGGGCGGGGAGATTCGCCGTCGCTTCCCGGCGTTGCATTTTGACGAAAGTTACTGCGGCGTGTTGGAGCATCAGGCCGGGTTTCTCGACGTGGAACGTTGCGTCCGAACCATGATCCGAGTCGCCCGCCGACTGGGGGCGGTCATCCTCTCCGAGGTCCCGGTTCGTGGTTGGAGTGCAGACGAAGACGGCATCCGAGTCCAGACTCACTTGGCTGAATTTACCGCCGACCGCCTCGTCCTCACGGCAGGCCCTTGGACACGATCGTTGTTGCAAGAGTTGAACATCCC
>JAOAAM010000402.1 GCA_026418875.1 Gemmataceae bacterium
TGGGCTCGGAGATGTGTATAAGAGACAGCAGACCACGTGCAGCTATCCTGCCGGGACTTCGCATCGTTACGAATCGCCGGAAGAGCGGGCACGGCAGGGGATCACCGAGGGGTTGATTCGCCTGTCGGTCGGGATCGAGCCGATCGAGTCGATCAAGGAGAACCTGGCACCCGGGTTGAAAAGGCCTTCGACGGCGGCGGTGGCCGTTTAATCTGCCCGAGTCGACCGCCGCTGGGCGTAGGCTTGTTCCAATTTCTTCGTGAGTTCCGGCAAGCGATCGATCAATCGTCGTGGTGATCGCGGCGGGCGCTTGGCCAAGGCGTAGGCGGTCATCAGCGGCAAGGCCACGGTCGTATCGAGGTAGCAGGTAACGGTGTCCGGCAGCGTTTCCGGATCCACCTTACCCCAAGTCATCGCCTCGGACGGCGTCGCCCCGCTGAGGCCGCCGGTGTCGGGGCGGGCGTCGGTGATTTGCACGAAGTAGTCGTGGCCGCTCTCGGTTAGGCCAAGAACTTCCTGAATTTGCGGTTCGGTTTGTAGCATGAAGTTCTTCGGGGAGCCGCCGCCGAGGATCCAGACGCCGCTTCGGCCTTGTTGTGTCGCATGCCAGACGATGGCCGCGGTCTGATTCACGTCCCGCAACGGATCGATCCGCAACTGCGACCCCTCCAATTGCAGGGCCGCCAGGTTCATGCCGATGGAGCTGTCGCCGGGGCTGGAAGTGAAGATGGGCACGCCCTGTCGGTATGCCGCCGCCACGAAGCTGCGCCCGGGTCGGCCAACTTGTTTCTCCCGCTCGTCGAGGTATTTCCCTACGAGATAATGGAACTCGGCGGTCCCGAGGGTGCGTTGGAACGGCTCAGCACGGCAAATCGTGCGGTAGAAACGGTCGGTGCCCAGCAGATTGTCATAGTCGAACACGATGTCGTAAATCCGGATGACTTGATGTTCCCGCAATTCCCGGTCATCCAGGCCGGGCCGAGACTGGTGCAAGTCCATCCCCAAGGCGAAGTGCGTATCGTGGTACAGGTTCGCCCCAGTGCTAATGATCCAATCCACGAACCCAGCCTCGATGAGCGGGACCAAGCACGAGATGCCCAGACCTGCGGGAGTCAACGCTCCACTGAGCGACAGACCCAAGATGGCGTCGTCGGCCAACATCTTCTGCACGAGGATCTGGCATGCCTCTCGAAGCCGGCCGGCGTTGTACGAGAGAAAGACGCCCTCGAGCAACTCCACGACCCCACTCTGCGCCGTCACAGCGGGGGGATCGATCCGACGATGGCTGATCCGCGGCAGCAACTCGGCCGCATGCTTGGGGCAAGCCTCGGGTTTTTGCTTGTGGGGGTGCACGGCGGGTGGACCTTCCTTTCTGACCATCGCGGCTGAACCGTCTCGGTCAACCGAATACTTCACACAGCCGCAAGTGTTGTTCGACGTCTAAGTCCTCGGCTCGAACCTGTCCGTCGATGCCCAAGGATGCCAGCAGCCGATCGACCTCGGCTTTATCACGCCGCCCATCGGGCCAACCGACCAAGGCCCCACGCAGGTTCTTCCTCCGATGGGCATACAAGTTTCGCAAGAATACGCGAAGTCGACCGACATCACGGACCCGGCTTCGCTTCTCCGCGTTGGGCACAATCTGCACGATCGCGGAGTCGACTTTCGGTTTGGGCCAGAAGACCGTCGGCCCCACCCGATGGATCACGGTCACGTCCGCTAAGGCTTGAGTCAAGACCGCCAACGAGCTGTATTGGCTCGTCCCCGGCGAGGCCGTCATCCGCTCGGCGATCTCCCATTGCACCATCACCACCATGCGTTCGATGCCCGGATCGAGGATTAGCAAA
>JAOAAM010000423.1 GCA_026418875.1 Gemmataceae bacterium
GACTTTGGGGACGATCGTGCGGATCGTCGGCAGCTTGGGTACCAGTTTCGGCGGATTGCCGTAATCCGAAAGCGGCTGCCCTAAGAAGGCCGGCAAGTCCCGCAGCAATCGTTGCACCGCCTCACGACGCTTGGCAGAATCGGCCAACTCCGCCGCCGACTGTTGGATCGCCCCGGCTTCCGGCACCGGATTGCCCTTGGCGGCGAAGTCCTCCGGCAAGTCGCGGCTCAGGCGATCGTAGCACTGGAATAGACCGAAGTGCGTCTCCACTTCCTCGCTGTCGATCGCCAAGACTCTTTCGTAAGCCTCGACCGCTCGGAGCAGGTACTTCTCCTCCTCGGCTCGGTCCTCCAGCTCCAGCTGGCTGCGTTTGAACAAGGTTCGGCCGAGTTGCCCTAAGACGACATAGTCTCGCCGGAAATCGAAGCCGCGGTCCTTCGGCTGATTTGCCGGGTCGAGGATGGTTTGCAACAACTCGACAGCGCGATCCAGTTGTTCTTTTTGCGTCACATTCTGGGCAGCCACGAGCGCCTTGAACCAAGTCACGGTCCACCAGGGGGCGCCCGCCTTGGCGGCCTCGTTGAGCATGTCGGCCGCTTCGTCGAGTTTGCCCGTGTCGTCGATGAGGACCCGCGCTGCGTTCAGGTAGCCGTGCGCCATCGCGTCCTTCTCGCCGGTGGCGATCAGGCGACGGAAAGCCTCCAAGGCTTGCTTCATCTCACCCCGCTTCTGGCTCAAGCCCGTGGGGGCCGCCCCGCCTTCGATGAAGCAGGCAATGCCATAGTCGTTCCATCGTTGCCACGCCGGTTTGATCGGCGATTCTTGGGGCGGAACCTCCGCCGACACGCCCTCCACCGGCAAGGTGACGCGGTCCTGACAGATATCCACGACGGGCAAGGCAGGCACCGGACGGTCGCCGTGGACGAGCTTCATGTACTCGTAATCGAACTTGCGATACCGCAGCCGGACACGCAGTTCGATCGGTGCGGTTACGTCTGGCGGAACATCCAGGCGATAATGCACCACCGCCGCCGCCCCAGGCGGGATCTGCTTGTCGTAGAGCGGTACGAAGATGTCCTGCGGGTTTCGGCGATTGATGCGGTTGCCCTTCCGATCCAGCATCAACACATTGATGAAATGTGCCCAGCGATCCACCTCGCCCGTGTCACCTGGCCCTGACATGGCCCCGTTGCGTCCGATGACGCGATCGCCGCTCCGGGCCTCGAAATCGACCCAAATTTCGTTGGAATCGACCGTGCCCTGCGAGAACGGATGGCCGATGTTCAGCGTGCGGACCACGACCTCCACCAGGTACGACTGACCGGGCTTCAGCTTGGGTAATTCTGGCCGGAGGACGGTGAGTTTCCCGTCGATGCTGCCGCCTTCTTTGATGCCGAACAAGTCGATGCGGAGTTTGCGATCTTTGCCCTCCGGGTCGGTCCCGCGGAGGAAGTCAGCATTCTCCTTCAGGGCCGCCTCCAACCCCGCACGTTGCGACTCGTAACGTGGATCGGCGAGCAACAGCGCAAACAATCCCGTATTTGCCGCCGGGAACCGGTGGTTGTGGACTTGCAGGCCGCCGTTACCCAAGAAGTCCCGTGCTCCGAAATCGTTCGAAGGTTTCGGCTCCATATGGCAGGCGGCGCAATTCTCCTTCGCCTTTGCCGGGTAGTAGAACGAGCGCACCCCAACACCCGAGGCACCTGAGAGCAGATACGTGTCGTAGTGGTTCTGCCCGCGCAGAAACTCTTTGTAATGATTCAGTTCCACCGGCAGTGAGACCTTGTGGCAGGTCGAGCAGAATTCCGCCGTCTTGTGGAATGGTTTCAAGAAGGTCTTCTTGTGGAAGCTCGGTTCAGCCTTGATGACCTGGTTGTT
Organism: Gemmataceae bacterium; assembly: GCA_026418875.1. Taxonomy (GTDB): domain Bacteria; phylum Planctomycetota; class Planctomycetia; order Gemmatales; family Gemmataceae; genus CAKZUU01. Next base: position 1,879 of record JAOAAM010000423.1, read on the forward strand.
GATCCACTGCAAGAAGGGGTTCTTGCTAAAGGCGAACGGATAGTGCTGCGGCTCCTCGATGGTGTACGAGGCGTTCCCGATCGTGCTGTTCACGTGGGTGATCGCGTGGCAGACCACGCAGGAGATGCCGGCACTGGAAATGGGCGAATCGGCCGCGTGACGCTTCCCGGAGAGGACATCCTCCACTTCCTGATACCGCTCCAAGCGCAACTGGTCGCGGGGGCTGTCGGCGTCGAATTTCGGGTCGGTTCGGGGATCCTCGAAGACGCCGGCGAACAGCGGTACGGGGTCGTGGCAGCCAGCACACCAGCGAGAGGCTTTCACGTGACCATCCCGTTCCCGACCCACTTGCCGCGTCTCCTGGACGCTGAACAGATAGGCCGGATTGCTAAATGAACTGAACTTATGTGCCGAGTGCAGGTGGTCGTTGTAGATATCCTGGTGGCACTTCATGCAGTACTCGTCCATCATCAGGGCTTCGGCAGGGATGAAGCTGCCGTCCGCGGTCAGCGCGTCGGACGGCCGGAAGTACAACTGCCCTTCGACCGAGCCGACCTTGTGCCACTCTCGCGGGTCCAT
>JAOAAM010000425.1 GCA_026418875.1 Gemmataceae bacterium
CACCCAACACCGGGCAGAGTTCGCGTAACTTGCGAAACCCGGGTTGCGCCCCGAGCTTGGCCCACGCCTCGGCCATCACCGTGTCTCTCGGGATGTCGGCGTAAATGGCATCGCCGATCAGCAGAAATACATCGGGCTTCGCCTCGACGATTCGGTCCCAAATCGACTGCGGTTTGTCCTGATGGACGCATGAACCGAACGCGACTCGCGAGATGGGCTTACTCTCGTCGGCAGTGACGACGAGCGGGAGGAAAAGCCAGAAAAAGGCAAAACAGCGTCCCATGCGGCACCTCTTCGTTCGACTTTCCATTGGGGTCATTGAAAAAGCAGGGCCAAATTCGGCAATGCGACGTGCTTTGGCTTCATCAGTTTTTCTTGATGATCGTCGTGCACCTTGCGATCGCGGCAAGCCCAGGGCAGCGGTTGACGGCCCATCCCCGGGTCCTTAGGCTGGAAGGCGACCCGCCCTGCCATTATGGGAGCACCACCTCATGTCACGCATCCTCGCCGGTTTGTCGTTGCTCATGGTTTCATCGCTAGCGGCTCAGCCACCGCTCTCAAAGGTCTTACCCGAAGGGCAAACCACGGGCGATCCACGACTCAGTCGGCTGAAGACGCTCAACGACGACTTCCCCTTCCACCCGCCCCAAACTCTCGAGGCGTGGCAGCAGCGACGAGAGGAATTGCGTCGACAGTTGCTCGTCGCCCTGGGACTGTGGCCTCTCCCTGAGAAAACACCGCTGAATCCCGTGATTCACGGACGCATGGATCGCGACGAGTACACGGTGGAGAAGGTTTTTTTTGCGAGTTTGCCCGGCCATTACGTCAGCGGCAACTTGTATCGACCGAAAAACGCGACGGGAAAGAGGCCGGGCGTGCTTTGCCCGCATGGCCATTGGGCGAACGGACGCTTCTACGATGCTGGGGAGGCGAATGCGAAGAAACAGATCGAGATCGGTGCCGAGAAGCGGATGGACGGGGCGCGGTATCCGTTGCAAGCCCGATGCGCGATGCTGGCGCGGATGGGCTGTGTCGTCTTCCATTACGACATGGTGGGCGTCGCCGATAGCCAACAGTTCGGGCACACGGCCGGATTCACCGCGGAGAACGACGAGCGGCTGAAAGTTGAAACCGAGCTTTGGCAACAGAACTTCATGGGCTTGCAAACTTGGAACAGCATCCGGGCGTTGGACTTTCTGTTGTCGTTGGATGATGTGGATCCACAGCGGATTGGCGTGACGGGGGCCAGCGGTGGGGGAACCCAGACGTTCATCCTTTGCGCCTTGGATGATCGGCCGACGGTCGCCTTTCCCGCGGTCATGGTCTCGACATCCATGCAGGGCGGGTGCATCTGCGAAAACGCCTCGTACCTGCGGATCGGCACAGGAAACGTTGAAATCGCCGGGCTGTTCGCCCCCAAACCCTTGGGCATGACCGCCGCCAACGATTGGACCCGGGAGATGGAGACGAAGGGGCTTCCCGAGTTGAAATCGCTCTATCGGTTGTATGATGCCGAGGACGCGGTGATGGCGAAGTATTATCCGTTCGAGCACAATTACAACCAGGTGAGCCGGGAATTGATGTATAACTGGTTCAACAAACACCTGCGTCTGGGTTTTCCCGAGCCGATCGAAGAGAAACCGTTCCAACCGATCCCGCCTCGGGAATTATCCGTGTACGATGCCGAGCATCCGCGCCCGAAGGATGCCACCGGGGCGGAGGGGGTTCGTCGATGGTTCCGTGAGCAAGCGGAGAAGTCGCTTGCGGCCGTCGCTCCCGCGGATGCCGGGGCATTGTCGCGTTTCCGGGATGTCGTGGGGACGGCGTTACGGGTCATGGTCGGCCCTCCGCCGGGGCGTGATGACGTTCAAGTCGCCACGCAATTTGAGTCGATCGAGACGGACAAAGCGGTCGTCCATCGGATGATCTTGGGCGTGAAAGGGGGGGGCGAGCGCGTCCCCTTGATCTGGATCTCACCGAAGGGATCGGCCGAGCCTCGGGGCGTGGTGGTTTGGCTCGATCCGCGCGGCAAAGCCAGCCTCTTCGAGGGAGATCAACTCGCACCCGTAGCGAAGACCCTGATCGCGCAGAATTTTGCACTTCTCGCTCCGGACGTGTTGGGAGTCGGGGAGCAATCCCCGGTGAAGCGAGCCATCGACAAGCGATTCGTCGGCTACACGCTCGGCTACAACCGGCCGATCCTCGCCGAGCAGGTCCGCGACGTGATGGCCGTGGCCACGTTCGCCAGGCAGAAACACCCATCGAACAAGGTGCATTTCGTTGGTTGGGGCGATTCGGGCAGCGTGGTGCTGCTGGCACGTGCTGCTCTTGGTGAGGGGTTTGGCCGCTGTGCCGTGGAGGTAGCCGATCCCTGGTGGCGCACGGTGCGTGACACGCAAGACCCACGGCTGCTGCCCGGGGCCTTGCGCTACGGGGGGATGCCGGCATTTGCCGCATTGTGTGCCCCGTCCGAATTGTTGGTGATCGCCGAGGATTCCCAGGAGTGGAAGCGTTGGACCGTTTCCGCTTACGAGGTATCCGGCGCTCCGAAGAACTGGTCGCAGCGCCCCGGTCCCATATCTCCGGAAGAATTGCTGGCGTGGCTCGCACGATGATGGAGGCCGAATGAGCCGGCTGCTCGCGATCGGCGACATCCATGGTTGCTCGCGAGCGCTCGATGCGCTGCTGGCCCAAGTGCAGCCGACCCCCGCCGACCGCATCGTCACCTTGGGTGATTACATCGACCGAGGGCCGGATTCGCGCGGTGTCCTCGACCGACTCATCAACCTTCATGCCCGCTTCCAGGTGGTCTCGCTTCGGGGCAATCACGAGCTGATGCTCTTCGCGGCCTTGCGCCACGAAGAGTCGCGCCAGTTCTGGCTGGCCGTCGGCGGACGCGAGGCGCTGGCATCCTACGGCCGACGCGGCAGCAAGGGCACGCTCGAAAACATCCCAGAAGAGCACTGGAATTTCCTCTTGCGAACTTGTGTCGATTGGTACGAGTGGGATCGCTACTTCTTCGTCCATGCGAATGTCGATCCCGACCTTCCGCTCGACCAGCAACCCTCGTCGATGCTGCATTGGGAGTTTTTCAACGTGTTTTCGCTGCCGCACTGCTCGGGCAAGTTCATGGTTTGTGGCCATTCCGAACAGCGAAATGGCTGGCCGCTGGTCCTCCCGCACGCGGCATGCATCGACACCTTTTGCTACGGAGGTGGCTGGCTGACCTGCCTCGACGTGTTGAGCGGGCGAATCTGGCAGGCAGACCAGCAAGGTCGCCATCGAACCGCCTCGCTGCACGATCCGATGCCGGTTTGATCTTCGCGGTTCCTCACGATTCCCGGTCGCTCCTGATCCTGCCGGTGAGTCGTCACGCCGACAACCGCTTGCGCCGTCGACCCCGGACACTGTGCGGGAACAGTTGTTCCTGGATCAGGTTGCCGGTCGAATCGAAGGGTAACTCCATCAATTCCGTCTCAATCACGAGGTGCGGATGACTTCGTGCCTCTTCCACCAGCGGGGCCGTCACCCACAGCTCGGCGACTTCCAGCGTGTTCGGAATCAACGCCATGCGGACTTTTTCGCGATGGGGCTGCCAACAGGTGATCAGGCACTGCTCGATGCATTCTCGATCGGTCTCGAAATCGAACGGCAACTGCGACCGGCGGAGGAAACAAGCCGTCAAGTTATTCATGCGAAAGGGCACCGGGTCGATGGCACGCAACAATCGGGTGGTGCAAATATCGGCCAGGCCGCAGCCCGTGCCGTTTCCGTGGCTCTCGGGCGACAAATCCAGGGCGGCGATGCGGGTGATCTTCGGCGTTTCAAACTCGGGCGCTGTCTCCACCATGAGTCGGCCGATGACGTTTGGATCGATCCCGGCCCCGGAGTAGTTTTTTCCGATCTCCCCAATGATGAGCACGTCGAGTTGGTCGAAGGGAAGTCGGCCCATCCATTGCCGAGCCTCATCCAATAACGTCGGCTCGACCTCGAGGATCTCATCGCGGTCAACGAACTGGATCTTGGCGGTCTGTTCGGCGGCATTCTCCAGAATCGCCAAGCCGCCCAACAGTTGCGTCTTTTCGAGAATTACCTTCATGGTTTCGGGCATCATGTCGCGCAAGCCGCGGTAGCCCCAGCGATGATGTTGTGCGGCACCGTCGCGTTTGCCCAAGCCGATGACGGCCATCTTGACCAGTCCGCTCTCGTACCGGCCGCGAAAATCGGTGTGGGGCTTGATCCGGGCGACCAGGACGACGCCGTCGGCGGCTGCGGCGTGGCGATCCCAGTAGACCGGCTCGCCCCACGAGTTGGTTCCCAAACACAC
>JAOAAM010000485.1 GCA_026418875.1 Gemmataceae bacterium
GATGTGTATAAGAGACAGGGACGGTGTACCGTGGTCCGATACTGGCCAAGGTGGCCGGGAGATCCAAGTAGGAAGGGATGCGGTCGGTATTCAGATGGGCTAGGCGTGCGGGATCAGCGAAGACGAGCGCCAGCCCAGCAACCGAACTGAGGGCCTTCCCCGTCGCCCCACTCGCCAAGTAGACGCCGCTGAGGTCCAGCGGCACCGCACCCAAGCTGCTGACACAATCGCAGCACACCCGGATGTTGCGTTGGCGGGCGATGCGGACCAGGCCCGGCAAATCGTTCAAAACACCGCTGCTGGATTCCTGATGAACACCCCACACCCACCCACCCGGGGGTAGGTCGTCGAGGGTTTCGGCGATCTGTTCGAGGTTCCAGGGTTGCCCCCAAGCCCACTCGAGGACACGGGGACGCAAACCGAAGCGGAACGCCTGTTTGAGGATCCGTCGACCGAACTCGCCGTTCACGAGGATCAAGCCGGCGTCGGCGCAGGCATCGGCGGCGATGGTGGCGGCGATGATCTCGTTCGCCAAGGTGCCGCTACCGACGGTCATGCCGACGGCACGGGCGTTGGTGAGTCGGCACAAAGTGCCGCGAACATGCTCGAATAAGTGGACGAATTCGGTGCTTCGGTGGTATAGGGGCGGTTCGTGGAGCGCGGCTTGGACCGCAGTGGTGAGAGAGACTGGCCCGGGCAAAAGCGAGACCGGTTCGACAGCCGGGGTCGCTTCCCGAGCTAACCGCCGCTGCCATAGCGTCTTCGATCGCTTCATCTGAGTCTCCACCCGTTCGAGAGTGGTCATCATGGGGACGAAACGAGCCGCAGCATCTCCAACGGCCGGCCCTAGTGCCTCGAAACCAATATGTTTATAAAGTTCGAGTTGATCTGTCACCCCCGAAATGACGTAATGCGTGTATCCTTTTGCCCGGGCGAACTCATTCATGGTATAAATGATACCCGCTAACACGGTCGTCTTCCGTTCACCCGGCTCGATAGCCAATAGACGCACCTCTAGGATCCGCATGCCCGGTTGTTGCAGGATCGACGGATCGGGGAGGCGTGACTCGACGGAAAACGGAGGCTGGTCGTGCACGCTCAACATGCCGACAAGCCGACCATCCCGCAGGGCGATGAAGTAAATGTTCCGATCGTGGTACTTGTCGACGAGCAGGCCCTGTCCGTTATCCGCATGCTGCGGGATCTCGTGGACGAAGGTCCGGTAATTCAGTCGATGGATCTGCTCGAATTCGTCGGCAGTCTCCGCGCGCTTGAAGAGATACCGGCCCACGCGGAGCATCCAACCACCTCCAGAAGACGGCAGTCCCCCGAACCTTGCCGTACCACCGTGGCGAGCCATCCGTTGCCCATCCGGGGACCATCTGGATGATTCTTGCCCAACTTAACTATTCGACCCACGTTTGGCAAGAAGGCGCAACCCCTCTCCAAACATCGGGAACATGAAAACCCGGCCTTCAGCTCAACTTTGCCGGTTGTGCGCTTTCGCTCTGGTCAGTCCGTGTCTGTCTCGCAAAATAGGCAGCACCATTGCCCTTCCCCTCGTCGAGAGCGTGCCATGAATGAACCGGTGGTGATTGCGACGTGGCCTTTCGGGAAAATCGCCGTCGAAACCGCGTATCCCCTGTTGGTGAAAGGGACTTCGGCCTTGGATGCGGCCTTGGCGGGGGCACGGGCCGTCGAGGATGACCCGAAGGTGGATTCCGTCGGCTTCGGCGGCATCGCTAACGCCATCGGGACGGTTTCACTGGATGCCTGCGTGATGGATGGCCGCACGTTGGCCTGCGGGGCGGTGGCCGCGCTGGAAAACATCCGTCACCCCGCCGATGTCGCCCGCCGGGTCATGGAGAAAACCCCGCATGTGTTACTGGTCGGCGAGGGCGCTCGCTGGTTTGCCCTGCAACAAGGTTTTCCCCTGGCGACCTTGCACACGCCGGAAAGCGTGGCCAATTGGGCAAGGCGGCAACCCAAGGAGGCGATCCCAGCCCCTCCGCCGGGCGGGCCGGAAAACCACGACACCGTCACCGTCTTGGCCTTGGATCAGAAGGGCCACCTTGGCGGCGTTTGCACGACCTCGGGCTTGGCGTTCAAACTCCCTGGTCGCGTCGGTGACTCGCCCCTCATCGGACACGGGTTGTACGTGGACGACACGGCCGGTGCAGCCGGAGCGACAGGCGTCGGCGAAGAGATCATTCGCATCGCCGGCAGTTACTTCATCGTGGAACAGATGCGGGCGGGGAAATCGCCGCAAGAGGCGTGTGAAGCCGCGGTGAAACGTGTGAACGCCACGGCGGTTCGCCGCGGGGTGCACCCGGCGAGTGTCGCCTTCCTCGCTTTGGCCCCCGATGGGCGTTACGGAGCCGCTTGCACCCTTCCAGCCAAGTTCCAATTCGCCGTGGGGCGATCCGGGAAGGTTGAACTGCTCACTGCCAAGGCACTCGGCCCGGAGATGCCCTGAAAAGCCGTCGATGCGCTCAGCGGTCGCCAATACCCTGCGCGCTGGTTATTGCGCTCGGCGCTCGTCGCGCCGATTGCGATCGCCGATGCCTTGGGCGGTCTTCTTAGCGGATAAAAACGCAAGCCCCGGTATCGAAGAGCGAGCATCCGACTCGCTCGACGAGACCGAGGCTGGTTGATCCGACATTCAACTGAACTTCACTGCAAGATCGCCCGGAACGGCACCACCGTGTCCGAGTAGGGCGACTCATCGTACCGCAATGGCAACGGCTGCGGACCAGGATTGCCGACCTGCACCGTGCAGATCGGCGCTCCACGGGCATGGTGGAAGCGGAAGGGTATACGGTTTGCCGTCGCCCTCGGCGCGTCGATGGCGTAGAAGGAGATCCGGCTGCGGCTCGGGTTTACCGGATCAGGGAAGATACTCTCGACGCGGATGTACTCTTGGCGTTCGCCGACGTCGAGGAAGAGGATTTGCCCCGGCTGGATGCTGGCGGTTTCCCCGGTGCGGGCCGAGGGATTGTCGGAGAACTCGCGGCCGTAATGGTCAATCGTGTCGCGAATGACCAACTGCCAGCCACCACCCGGGGCCGCCTCGACCGCTGCCGCGGGCACGAACGCTTCGATCGAGGGGAAACCAGGGCCGGCGGACCCGGCCATGATGTGGTACGGCTCTTGCAGCCCCACAGGAGCCGCCGAGTTCACCGGGTGCAGCGGGAAGAAGATCGGCCGACGCCCTTGCATCCGTGGATTGTTGATGTCGATCGACAGATTGGTGCGATCGACGATGGCGAAAAGCTTGTGCCGCATTTGCGGGTTCAACTCCCGGCCCAGCTTCACGGGTTGGGTCGCATCGCCATCGGGGTCGCCCGGGGCTTGCGGCCGGCGAACTTCGAAGAAGCCCGTCGTGACGTACACGGCAAACACATTACTGCGGGTGGTCACGTTCGCCATGATCTTCTTCAACAACTCCTCCGTGTTGAACGGATGGTTGTTCGGATCGGGCAGCGACAGGAAGCCCTGGTGCACGTGCGCTCCTTGCCGAAGTAGCGTGCGGTTTGGCCCATTCCCCCAGCCCGCGGGCGGCGTCTGCCCATACGGGGGCGGGGCAAGGTACTGGTTGTCGACCGCGGGACCGGCACCCATCCACGGGATGGCCGTGCTCATGTATGGCCGATTGCTGTTGATGATCGACCACGCTGCTTCCACCTCGGCCTGCCCGAAGTGGTGTCGCACGGCTCCCGGCGAGGCAGCGTTCGGCTGCAAGGCATCGCAAAGCGCCCGGAAGACTTCGCGGTCCATCATCGTGTTGATGTTGATCTTGCCTGGGACGCGGCCGCCAATGGGGACACCCGACATGAAAGGCCCTGCACTCAGCAATTCCAACGCACGGTACAATCGAGCTTCAGGCAGCCGCCAAGGGGCCTGATGCCACGAGGCTCGCAGGGCCGCCGGTGCGTTGGGGTTCATGAATTCCCGCGTCAGTTCATGGGGTTTCAGCGGGGTCACGTGCA
>JAOAAM010000551.1 GCA_026418875.1 Gemmataceae bacterium
AGATGTGTATAAGAGACAGATTGTACACCGTGTTCCGGCAACCCGCATCTGCCCGCACCGGAAACTTTGCCCCGTGAATGTCACGAAGTTCCAACCGATGCCGGTCGCAGGGCCGACCGCAATCTCGGTGATCCTTGCCTTCAGAGAGAGTCGCGGCGAACACGCAATGTTCGTTATGGAACATGGGCATCCGTTGATGCACCACCGCCTCGACCCGGTGAGGATCCATTCGGCGTGTCAGGGCGGTGAACTGCTCCCAATTGAGATCGTAACTCGCGGTCACTCGCTCCAAGCCCTGAGACAGTAGCCAATCGGCCGTCAGCTCGTTCGCCACGTTCAGCGAAAAGTCGCCCACGCGGCGGATGTCGGGATAATGCTCCCGGAACAGTTGCAAGGCAGCGAGATTCCGAATCAGGACGAAATCCGGTCCGGAGGAGGCGACCGCATGGAGAAACCCCTCCTCGCCCGGTTTCACGATCCGCAACGGGGCAAGACCGACCGGCACGCCCGTGGCTCTCGCTCGCTCCACGGCTCCCCGGTAGCGGCGGGGATCCTCGAACTCGCAGATGACCGAGTCTGGCCGCAGGGGCAGCACCGCCTCCAATTGATCCATATCCCGAACGAGGACGTGGAGCGCTGGCCGGGTCGGCGTTGTTGCCGCGGGTTCCTTCTCCCCCATCTTCGCCGCGGACTCGCGCAGCACCTGCAAAGCATCCACCCGGCCGACGGGATGGCGTGGATAAAGAACATCGAGCAACTGCCGACACAGCTGCCGGCGCAAGTCGTTCAATACGCTCCAAGGGACAACTGCCGCTTCACTCCACTCGCTGGTGTCGAGCGAGACGAGGCGGAATGGCGTGCCCCCCAGTCGATTCAGATGTTTGTTCAGTTCTTCGCGGGTCGTCGGTCGGTTCCTAGCCGGCTCCAGAGGTCCCGGCCAACTCACATCAACCGCATGCCCCTGCGCCTCGAACTGGAGCCAAAGCTCTCCGCCGATTTGACCCCGAATTTTAGCATGGACCGGAATCGGATGGACGAGCCGGTCCGCGGCATAGCTGCTTTCCAATCGCCGCCGTAGGCGTGGATCGTCCGTCCTCCAGGCGATGGCCCCGAGGTTCACTTGGCGTGGGTCCAGCGTGTGTCGATCGAATTGAAGCTCGACCTGGTTGTCCCGCATTGGGTGGACCGCGACAACTCGGCCGCCGGGTTCATCCTCCTCGGGCCGCCCGTGATCGAAAACCACCCCATCACCCGACTGAATCGACAGATTTCCCTCGACTTGCACGAGGACCCCTCTGCGGTGGACGCCGATAACCACGCCGATACGCACTCCCCGGCTTTTCGGGAATCGACCCACGACGAGTTGTTGGTGGTTCACTCCTTCGAGAAACCCCGGCGCGAAGCCACGGGAGTAGACCTGAGTCAGATCTTGGAGTTCTTGCTCGCAGAGGTGAAATTGCCGGCCCGCAACCGCCGCGTCGACCGCTTTGCGGTACGTTTGCACCGTCTGTGCGACATAAGCGGGGCCTTTCAGTCGGCCCTCGATCTTCAGACTGGCCACCCCAAGTTCGGCAAGTCGCCGCACCTGGTCGTAACCCGCAAGGTCCAGCGGGCTGAGCAAATACTTGACATCGCCCATGTCTCTTGGCTCGCCATCGACCACGAGGTCATAGGGCATGCGGCAGGCTTGAGCACATTGGCCTCGGTTCGCACTCCGTCCACCCAGGGCCTCGCTGGTCAGGCACTGCCCGCTGTAGGC
>JAOAAM010000675.1 GCA_026418875.1 Gemmataceae bacterium
GCCCCGAAACATCGAAAGCATGCCGCACGTGAAGGCGGTGAGCAGCCCGAGGGCGTTGGCAGCGGCGAGGACTGAAAAAATACGGATCATAGGAGGTTCACAAGTTAGGTTGCTGGCGCGGATCTGGGAACGAACACGGGATGGGCATATTGTTCACTCTGTAGCGTGGCCGGACGCAAAGTCGTCAGGGTCTTCCTGCGAGAAAGCTCCCGCGCCGCAACAGGGTCGGCGCTATAATTGACCGCAAGTGAGTCGAGTGGGTGAACGCTCAAGCGACCACGGCGACCAGGGGTTTCAGCAGCAGTCATGAGCACCGCCGGCTCGATCGTCTCAATCGCCGCGCGCACCTCCTCGCAGCTTCCAGCCGACGTTTGGCTGGCAGCGATTGCTCTGGCTGCCGTCTTACTGGCCGGCGCGGTGATCATCGCTTGGGTCTCACGCTGGCGTCGCCGATTGGAACACGACACACTCTCCACCCATGACCAATTGACGACGTTTCGATTATTGTATGAGCGTGGTGAATTGAGCCAGGACGAGTATCAGCGTGTGCGTCAGCAATTGCTGACCCGACTGAAAGCGGAGACCGCGGCCCCAACGACGGGGGCGGCCCCGACCGCCGGCGACGCTCCATCCGCGAACGCTGATCTGCAAGCGGAGGCGGCTCCGCCAGCGGGCGACGCTCAAACGAGGGAAGCACCTCCGAACGCGGAAGCTCCTTCAGCGATGGAGGCCACCCCTGCTTCACCCGCCGCCGAGGTCGCGGAAGAGTCGAACCCGACCCCTGACTCGCCATCCTCGCCATTGAACTGACTTGGGGCGCTCCGGTTTTGGGAGAAATCATGGCTAAAGAGACGGATGGGCGTCGTCCCAGCGGCTCCTCCGGTCGCAATCGCAACGCCTTCTGCTCCTTCTGTCGCAAAAGCCATCGCGAGGTCGGTCCGCTTGTCGAAGGACCAGGCGACGTGTACATCTGTGGCGACTGCATCGAACTGTGCCAGTCGATCATCGATCAGGAGAAACGTCGCCGCGTTCGCGGACCTTCCACCTCACGAATCCCGACACCGCGTGAAATCAAAGAGCGGCTAGATCAATACGTTGTCGGTCAGCACCGAACGAAAAAGGTCCTCGCCGTCGCCGTTCACAATCATTACAAGCGGCTGAACATGCACGAATTCGGCCGATCCGACGTCGAGGTCGATAAGTCCAACATCCTTCTCATCGGCCCGACCGGCTCCGGCAAGACACTCTTGGCGCGGACACTCGCCCGCCTCCTCGATGTCCCCTTCGCCATTGGCGACGCCACCACCCTCACCGAGGCAGGCTACGTCGGCGAAGACGTCGAAAACCTCCTGTTGAAGCTGCTCCACGCCGCCGACTTCGACATCGACGCCGCCCAACGCGGCATCGTTTACATCGACGAGGTCGACAAAATCGCCAAAACTCAGAACAACGTCAGCATCACGCGCGACGTCTCGGGTGAAGGTGTCCAGCAAGCACTGCTCAAGATGCTCGAAGGGACGGTCAGCAACGTCCCCCCCCAGGGCGGGCGCAAGCACCCCGAACAGCAATACATCCAGGTCGATACCTCGAACATCCTCTTCATCTGCGGCGGGACCTTCGTCGGGTTGGAGAAGATCATCGCTCGCCGGGTCGGTCGAAACAGCTTCGGCTTCGTCGGTGACAATCAAGCCGGGGAGAAGCAACTCGGCGAATTACTCGCCATGGTCACCAGCGACGATCTCATCGAATTCGGCATGATCCCGGAGTTCGTTGGCCGATTGCCCGTCTTGGCACCGCTGGAGCCGCTCGATGAAGAGGCACTCGTTCGCATCTTGACCGAACCGAGAAATTCTTTGGTGCGGCAGTATCAGCGGCTTTTCGAGATCGAGGGGGCCGAACTGGAGTTCGATCCCAAGGCCCTGCGCGAGATCGCTCGCATGGCCAAGGCCCGAGACACTGGGGCACGTGGTTTGCGCAGCATCGTCGAAGAAATCATGCTCGACATCATGTTCGACCTGCCCGAGTTGGATGAAAAAGGCCGCTACGTCGTCACCGAAGACGTCGTCAAAGGACTAAAGCCATTGTTCGAGCGGAAAGCGGCGGACAAGAAGAGCGCCTAACCCATGAGC
>JAOAAM010000691.1 GCA_026418875.1 Gemmataceae bacterium
GCCGTGCACACCCTCGAACCCCACGAGGTCCACAAGTCGCTTCAAGAGCTGTTGGACTCGCGGCCCGACCTGTGGCAGACTTGGTCGGTCATGACGCATCAGTTATTGTCGATGGAGCGTATCCCGGAAGCTCGATCGCTGAACGAACAGGCGATTGACCGTTTCCCCATGTTGCCGCGACTTTGGCTCGATCGAGCTGAGGTTTGCTCGGCCACGGGCGACGAAGATGGGCAGATCGAAGCCCTGCGGCAGGCGTTGCGGATCAGTCCGGGATGGGGCCCCGCCATCCGGGAACTCGCCGAAGCTCTGGACCGTCGCCGTCGGCTGGATGAAGCGTGCGAGTTGTTGCGGCAAGCGGTGGCCCGGGCACCCTTGGATCCCGCCAACCGTGCCCTCTACGCCGACAAATTGTGGAAGAGTGGCCACCCTGCCGAGGCCGTCGCCCAAGTCCAAGAGGCCCTCAAGCTCGATCCTGGCTTCGATTCGGCGTGGCGCATGCTGAGCCTGTGGTGCGAGCGCATGGAGCAGCCCGAGGAGGTTGTCCGTTTCGCCCGGGAATTGACCCGCTCTCGCCCCGGCGATGTCCGCACCTGGTTGGCGCTCGTCCGGCAACTGACAAACCCGGCGGAGAGCGAAGAGGTCCTCGCCGCATTGGACAAGGTCCTTTCTCTCAGTCCTCGCAATCCCGAGGCCCGGGACTTGAAAGCGGAGCGTTTGGCCGAATTAGGCCGCTTCGATGAGGCCCGCGAGGTGTGTCGCCCCGCCGAGGGCGAAGAATCCGCCCCGATGATCCTGCAAGGCCGGGCCGCCTGGGTCGAAGCCCGTGCCGGACACCTCGATCGCGCGGTCGCCATGATGGAGAAGATCGTCGAAAGCGAGCCGATCTATTACTGGGGCTGGCAGCAACTGACCGACTGGTATCACGACTTGGAGCGCAACGAGGACTATCTGCGGGCGGCGGAACGGTTGGTGGAACTTCGCCCAGAGAACCCCATTGCCCTGGCCCGGCGAGGCGAAGCCCGATTGCTCAACGGCGAGCGAGAGGCCGGCAAAGCCGACCTGCGCCACGCCCAGCAAATCGCCCCCGATTTCCCCCTGCCCGGGATGCTGCTGTTCGACGAATACATGGCCGACGAGCAATATGACCAGGCGGCGGCCACCCTCGCCATCATGCAGGAACATGTCGCCGATGATTTCGTCATCGCGCGGCAATGCCACCTCGCCTGCCGGCAGAGGGACAAAGCCACCGCTTTGGAAGCGTTCCGCAACTTGTGCGAGTCGCCGATCGAAGCCAGTTGGCCGATCTCCAGTGCCCTGTCGCATCTGCGAACGGCCGGTTGGAGCGACGAAGCCGACCGAATCATGAAAGAGGCGATCGATTCGCGCCTGTTCAACCCGCATGCCGTGCTGCTATGGTTGGACGGCCCCGCCGGTGCCGATGTCCCCCCGGATCAGCAGTTGGAAATCCTGGAACGAGCGACCCGTCGGCACCCCCGCTTCGCCTACCTCTACGACCGTCAGGCTGAGTTGCTCGCACGCCTGGAGCGATGGGACGAGGCGATGGCGGCGTGCGCGCCCCCGGCTTTTGCCGAGCAAACGATCCCCCACATTCTTCGCGGGCGGGCAGCTTGGGTCGAATTCCAGCGAGGCCGGCTGCAACTGGCCATCGCCATGATGGAAAAGATTGTGAAAGAGGAACCGGATTACTACTGGGGTTGGCAGCGGCTGGCCGACTGGTACGAGGCGAGCCAACGCCCGGAGAAATTCCTTGAAGCGTCGGAGCATTTGGTTCGGCTCGCCCCTCGGGATGCCATGTCGTTCGAATACCGTGGCGAGGCACGCCGAGCCGCCGGCGATCATACGGGTGCGAAAGAAGACTTCCGCCGGGCTTTCGAGATCGACCCGGAATACATGATGGCCGGCCTGAACCTCCTCGATGAACAACTCGCCGACGACGAACTCGAAGAAGCCGCCGAAACACTCGCCATCTTGCGCGAACATTCGGACGGGCCTCACGTCCGGTTACGCGCCATCCAA
>JAOAAM010000757.1 GCA_026418875.1 Gemmataceae bacterium
CATTTAGACCTGCCCGAGAACGGCCTCTTCGCGGCCGTGGCTTTGGAGGGATTGCGCGGCGGGGCCGACACCGAAGGGTACGAACCCGACGGGGTGGTCACCGTTGACGAATTGCAATCGTATCTGGAGAAGCGGGTCATCGAGAAGGCCCGCCAAGTGGGCAAATCCCACGCCGAGAGGGAGCAGGTGCCGCTGATCTGGAGCACTCGATCGGCTCACTTCCCGCTGTCACGCAATCCTGCCGTGTTCCCCAAAAATCGCCAGCGGATCGCCCAGTTGAAAACGTTGGGCTTGCCCGCCGAATGGCTCGACGAAGGAACGCGACGGATCGAACGCATGCCCAAGCTGAAAGCGCAGCAGGAATTGCGGAGGAAATATGTCAGCCTCGCGGATGGCCAACTCGACTTGGATGCCTTCCGTTCCGCGCGGGAAGAGATCGTTCGCGGCATGACGCTGGATCAAGCGGCTGCGGAAGCCTTCGCCCGACGAACCCTGCTCGGGCTGGACCTGATTCGACGATCGTACATCCGGGAGTTGAGTTGGGACGATCTGGCGGACTGGTCCTTGCGTGGCTTGTATCGTGGAATCGAAGAGTCGATTCCCAAGGAGATCGCCGATCGGGTGAAGGGGAACGGGCCGATGCGGCGGTCGGTCTTGTCGGAATTGCTCCGCGAGGCCCGGATCCGCTTGGGCAAGCGCGAGGACTTGGACAAGAACCGGGACGTGGATGCCGCCCTGCGTGGGGTGATGACGCGGCTCGACCCCCACTCGTTGTACATCAGCGCGGAGGAGATCCAACAACTGCAAAGCCGGCTGCTGGGCCAGTTCACCGGCATTGGCATCAACGTCCGTCGAGACATGGTCCGCGACGGGCTGTTGGTTATCTCGCCGATTCGTGGCAGCCCGGCGCACCGCGCGGGAGTGAAAACGGGCGACTTGATCGTGGAAATCATCCGCGAGGTCGATAGCCGCGGTCAGCCGCTCAATCCGCCGGAGGTGACCTCCACCAAGGGGATGCGCACCGACGAAGCGGTCAAGATCATCCAGGGCTTGCCGAAAACCAAGGTGAAAATCCGCGTCATGCGCGAGGGCCACGACCAACCGCTCGAGTTCGAGATGGACCGCGAACGGATCGACGTGGAGACGGTCTTGGGGGTGCGCCGTTTGCCCGACGATTCCTGGGATTTCTGGCTGGATCCGGAGCGGAAGCTGGCCTACATCCGGTTGGTGGAGTTTGCCCCGAAGTCATTCAGCGACATCGAAGCCGCGCTGAAAAAACTCAAAGCCGAGCAAATGCGGGGTTTGATCTTGGACTTGCGCTTCAATCCGGGCGGTGCCCTGACCAGCGCGGTCCAGATCGCCGACTTGTTCCTGCAAGATGGTTTGATTGTGACGATCAAGCCACGGAACGGCGTGGATGAGGAGATGACATACACGGCGAAGAGGAAGACGGCCGAGGCACCGGCGCTGACCGTGCCGCTCGTCGTCCTCATCAATGGGCAGAGCGCGAGTGCCAGCGAGATCGTGGCGGCGGCCTTACAAGATCACGAGCGGGCTTTGGTCGTCGGGGAGCGCAGCTTCGGGAAAGGCAGCGTTCAGTCGATCATCGACTTCCCAGCGGCCGGGGCGAAATTGAAACTGACCACGGCGACATTCTGGCGTCCCAATGGAAAGAATCTCCACAGGGCGGCGACATCGGGTCAGGAGGACGATGATTGGGGCGTCATGCCCGACCCTGGGTATGTCATCCCACTCAGCCGCGACGAGCGTGCCGCCTTGGCCGAGAAACTCCGAGAACTGGAAATCATCCCGAACCCTGCACTGAAAGCCGAGCCCAAGCCGCCGGTCCCGGATCGGCAACTCGACGCCGCAATTCGTTACTTGAAAGAGCAACTCGGCGAGAGGGCCTCCCCAGCGGATCCAATGCGAGAGAAGACGTAAGGCAAGTTTTTCGCCGATGTCTCAAGCG
>JAOAAM010000797.1 GCA_026418875.1 Gemmataceae bacterium
AGATGTGTATAAGAGACAGCAGCACGTTCTACTCCGTCGGCAACACCATCGGCTCCTCGAGTTGAGCGAATCATCGTGGAGTCACGGGATCGATTCGGGTCGGTCCTGAACTAACTTGAGCAACCAGCGTTCCTGGGTACTTTTTTTCGGGGGATTCGATTTCATGTTGAAGAACTTGGTGAACTTCCTGAAGCGTGAAGACGGCCCGACCGCAGTCGAATATGCCGTCATGTTGGCCCTCATCGTGGTCGTGTGCATCGCCGCCATCACCACCCTCGGCCAGAACGCCAACAGCACCTTCAACACCGTCGGCAACACCATCGGCTCCTCGAGCTGAGCGAGCCACGCGACGGCCGCCACGGTTTGGCAACCGTCCACGATCAACCCTGGGGTGGGCCGGGACCCGATTCGGCGGGTGCTCGGCTCGCCCCGCGCGTGATTCTACCAATCTGTCCTTCTATCTCCCGGTCGGGAGGATGCACTCAATGTCGAATGCGATCACAACCCCACCCGCGACCACGACTCTCACGACGACCGACGATTTGGGAATCGACCGGGCCTTCGTGATGCAGATGGCCCAGGTTCCTTTCATCGCCGCGGCGTTCGTCGTCCTGTCGTGGTTGGTTCATCTGGTTTGGCAAACAGTCGCCCCGAACACGGCCGATTTGGGGCCCGTCCTCATCGTCAGCGCCGGTATGATCCTCGCCGCAATCATCGATGGCTGGGCCTTCAAAGTCCCAAATTGGTTGACGCTGTCCCTTGTACTCAGCGGCTGGTGCCTGGGGATCAGTCACGACCTCGGCATCGCCGTTGATGCCGGGCGCGGCGGGTTCCTCCACGCCTTGGCAGGTACGGCCCTCGGATTCGCCTTGCTGTTCCCCGTGCTGTTCATCGGCGGCATGGGGCAGGGCGATGTCAAAATGCAGATGGGCTTCGGCTCGTGGCTCGGCGCGTTTTTCGGTTCCGGGCATGAGCAATTCGGAAACCACGACGCCCTGACGATTCTGGTCTACGCGTTCTGTGCTGGGGTCATCGTCGGCGGAGTCTTTGGTCTGGTGATGATGGTGCTACGGCGACGCTTTGGCTCCAATGCCCGCAATTTCCGCGAAATCATGATCGACTTGCAAGTGCTGCTGACGCAAGGAGCCAAGCGAGCGGCCGAGCGTGCCAATTCGCGTCGGGCCAATTGGGTCCGGCTGCCGTACGGCGTTCCGCTCTGCGTCGGCTTCCTCGGCACTTTGGCTTACCTGCACTGGCTGGCCTGAGACGATCTCGGGGCCGGGCCGAAATTCTGTCCGGCCCCCAAAATCCGAACTCCACGCAGCCGCCCCAAATCCGGCAAAATCACGCAACGCGGAATAAACCTTCAAGCCCCGTCCATCGCTCGGTCGAAAACCAAAGTGACGAAGGAGAGTCCTGCATCCGGCAGGCCACGATTGACCTGAGCATTCCAACAACTCGACGCCTTTTTCGCGTCCGGGCCAATCGTGAACTATGTTGGAAACAGAATGTTTGGCGCCCTCGGCGTGCGTTACGCCGACCCGACAGTACCAAGACGGCCCGAGGCGGCGGCGATCGCCCATCCAGAGATGTGTCACGCCGCTGTACATGTTCGTGATGTGAATTTCGCTTGATCCGGCTCATACATCCCTTGAGGTTGCATCCATGAAGAGCAAGAACCTGGTGCTGCTGGCCCTTGCCGGGGGCTGCGGCTTGGTGGCCGCTTTTTTGACCGCCAAGTTAGGTGCCGGCAATCGACAGGAAATGATTCCCGTGCTCGTCGCCGCCAAAAACCTCGACCAGGGCATGAAGCTCGAGAAAATCGAGGAGTTGTTCGTGCGAAAGCCCTTCCCACGGGAGTCGGTCCCGCCGGAATTCGTCGATGATCCCACGATCCTGAAGGGCAAAACGCTGCAACGATCGATTCGCGCCGGCAATCACCTCACCATGGCGGACATCACTCCGCGCACCTCGATCGAACTACCTGTCGATCCCAAGACCGGCGTGATGTACAAGGCGATGGCCCTGCGGGTCGCGCCCGAAACGATCGTCGGCGGCCTGGTCTTGCCCGGTTCGCGCGTCGATGTCGTCACCGTCGAGCGGCTGCCCAATGGCAAAACCGTCTCCAACATGATCCTGCAAAACGTTCTCGTCGTGGGTGTTGATGTCAACACTCAGCGGCCCGAGGATCAGGGCTACATCAAGAACGCCCAGACCGTCACCTTGGCCGTCAAACAGACCGAAGGGATGTATCTTGCGCTGGCGCAAAAGCGCGGCGATGTCTTCCTGATGCTCCGCTCTCCCGACGATGACAAGGTGAACAACAACATCAAGTCCGTGACGGATTACAACGCGGACCGGTCCGAAACCGAACAGCAGCAAGTCGCGGCGACCATTCAGAAAACGCGGGTGCTTCTGGCCAAGGAGTCGATCCCGGCGGGGACGAAAATTGCAGATCCGGATCGCTATTTCCTCTCGGTCGAGTGGCCTGTGGAAGCCGTCGCGGAGAACTTTCTGACTCGAATTGAAGACCTGAAAGATAAAGTCGTGCAGCATCAGATCGCATCGCACACGCCGCCGACGCGGGAGGCATTTGAGGCGAACAGCACGGAGCCGGCCGAGCCGAAGGTGGTTGCCAAGGCGGAGCCGGTCGAGACGAAGCCGGTGAATCGGCACACCATCACGTTCCAAGTGGGTGGGTCTGCTCCGTTTTACGCTCATTACCGTGATGGCCGACTTGAGGAAAAACCATCGAGCCCAGTGGGGAACGTTATTGCGGAGCCCACCCGAGCCGTCGAGGTGACCACGACGTCGCCGCCGAGCTCGGAGCGGGGTGAACCCAAGAGCGCGGATCCGTCGCCCAGTACTGACAAGCCGCAAAGCGCAGACAAGCCGCAAAGCGCAGACAAGCCGCAGGGAGACTCCGCAGAACCGACGGATCCTGGGCGATAAGGAAACGATGCGTTGCTTCGAGTGTCTCGCGATGGGGGCACGAGATTTGGCCCGAAGTTTTCGAGGACGGTTGTGAGATACCGGCTGGTCCACATTGTAAACGAGAGAGGTGAAAGGATGCCCCCGACTCTATGGCACAAATGGCCGACGGCGGCCGCGGTTCTCGTCAGCCTCGTGGTCGGCGCGATCGTCCGCGGCCAGGAGCCGGTCCCTGCGCCTCGGCCGGCCGCTCCGCCGATGACCGATCGGGGCGCGGTCGGCACACTCGTCGTCCCGATCGGAATGTCGCAGACGCTGCAAGCGGCGTCCAAGAAGTCGATCTCGGCTGTCCGACTCAACGTAGACGGGATCGTCCGCGTCTCGCCCAACGCCGTGGACCCCACCTCGATCATTCTGACGGGTTTGACCGCTGGGACGGCCCGTCTGTTCCTCACGGATGTGGACGGGCGTGAGGAAGTGTATGACGTCGTCGTTCAGCTCGACGTCAGCTATTTGAAACGGATCATCGCCGAGGCCGCCCCCTCTGCCAACGTGGACGTCAAGCCGGTCCTCAACCGCAGCATCATCTTGACGGGTTGGGTGGCCAAGGCCGAAGACGTGGACATCATCATGCGGATCACGCAGACGGTGGTTGGCTCGAGCGTCAGCGTGGTCAATGCGATGCAGGTGGGTGGCGTACAACAGGTCCAGTTGGACGTGGTGGTGGCGCAAGTCAGCCGCAGCGAAGCCCGACGCCGCGGATTCGCCTACGCCATCAACGGCACCGACTTCAGCTTCGGTAGCATCCTGGGCGGGCTGGCAACCTCGTTGCAAGCTGCCCCGGGCGCTGGTGCGGGCGGCACGGGGGTGGGCGTCTTGCCGAACCCTGCCGGCTTCCTGCCAAACACCGCAGCCCCCAACGGAGCCAACATCGTCTTCGGCGTGGTCCCTTGGGGTGCTCAGTTCCTCCTGCGGGCGTTGCGTGATGAACAGTTGGCCAAGCTGTTGGCGGAGCCAAAACTCGTGACGCTCAGCGGTCGTCCGGCCCAATTCCTCTCCGGTGGCCAACAAGCCATCCTCAGTGCCGCCGGCGGATTGGGCGGTCCCGGTGTCACCTTCCGCGAGGTCGGCACGCAAGTGGACTTCCTGCCCATCGTGCTGGGCAACGGCAAAATTTATCTCGAAGTTTCGCCGGTCGTCCGCTCCGTGAATCAGGGCCGAGGCATCAACACCGCGTTCGGCTTCGTCCCTGGTTTCGATGAGCAGTCGGTGCGGACCGCGCTGGAACTCGAACCCGGTCAGACCATGGCCATCGGCGGATTGATCCAGACGACGAGCACAGCGACGGCCAGCCGGGTGCCTATTCTCGGCGACCTGCCGTACTTCGGCGGACTGTTCAACAC
>JAOAAM010000800.1 GCA_026418875.1 Gemmataceae bacterium
AGATGTGTATAAGAGACAGGCATGCCTCGGCAACAGCAACCTGCTTTCCCCCAACCACTTGCGCCAACGGGATTCGCCCATGTCTACCGACGAACCCGCCTCGCGGCTGAGCCGGATCGAGACCATGTGGACAGTCGTCCGCCAGGCGTGTGCCGCCGACCCCGACCAGACGCCGGCCCGCGAACAGCTCTACGAGCGATACGCCGGCGCGGTGCATCGCTACTTGCTTGGTGCGTTGCGGGACGAACACGCGGCCGACGAGGTGTTCCAGGAGTTCTGGGTCCGCTTCCTCCGTGGTTACTTTCGCAATGCCAACCCGCAGAAAGGCTGGTTCCGCAGCTTGCTGAAGAGCGCCCTGTTCCGGCAAGTCCTCACCTATCGCCAACAGCGGGCCGGCAAGCAGCACCCTCGCCCGTTGGGCGTTGAAGATGCGGCCAATCTGGCCGTCGCGGACCCTGAAGACGACCAAGCCTTCACAGAAGGGTTACGCCAGGAACTGCTCGACCGTGCGTGGCTTGCGCTGGAACGGGAAGACACTAAACAACCGTTGTACCTGGCGCTGCGGTTGAAGGCAGATTGCCCCGAATCGTCGTCTGACGAACTCGCCGAGAAACTCACGGTGCGGCTGGGGCGGCCGATCACGGCGGACTCTGTCCGGCAGGCCCTCAAACGCGCCCGGGATCGGTTCGCCGATCTGTTAGTGATCGAGGTGAGCCGCTCGCTTGAATCTACCGACTTCGACGACCTCGTGACGGAGGTCGCCGAACTTGGGTTGACGCCGTACTGCCAATCGGCCTTGGACCAAAGGCGATTAAACTCGTGCTGAAACCGCACCGCCAGTTGCTAGGGAGGAGGGTTGCGGGTTGGGAGCATCAATGCGTGTGTGGCACGGCTTTGAAGTGTTCGGGGAATTTCTCCAGCATCACGTGCCAGCCGCAGCCATCGCACGGGGGGACATTCGGATAGCACTTCTCGCAATACAGGGGGCCGCCCTGGAAAAACTGCTCAAAGCGTTTCTGGTCGGCGGCGGCGGCTGCAGCCGTCGTCATGGGAAAGGTCACTGGGGTTTTGCATTTCTCGCAGGGTCGGGACCGATGACTGGCGATGAGCGGTTCGAAGTGATCATGCACGCCGCGTTCGACCACGCCGGTCCCCGTACACAGCGGGCAGGTCATTGCGAATTGCGCCAAAATCGCCTTGCGGATGAACTCGCTTTTGTTCGGCAGGCGGTCGAGGAACTTGGCGAGTTCTTCTTCCACCTTGAAGGCCACAATCTGCGATTTCTGGGTTTTCTTGGTAGGTTTGCGGGCCATGACCGCCTCAGTGCTGAACACCTTATCACACCATGGTAATACTTGTGACCCTCTCGGACAAGGTGAGGTGGGGCCGCACGCTCAGATGCCGGGGACCACAGCCTTCGTGTGGATATCGGCTATTTCACCCGTTTGACCCGGAGTTTGACTTCGGTAATTGTGTTCTGGTCCACGATGATTTGCATCTGCTTGCCCTTAAATTGTTCGGAACTGAAAATCTTGATCGCAACGGCTGGTGTGGCCTCGCGGATCGTGCCTTCGGGTTCAATCACTAAAACAACTTTCAACGGATCGGCCAACTTGTACGACACTTCGCGATCGCCGGCTTGAACAATCACTTCCTGTATTTCCGGATCGAACTGGACGAAGCGAACCTCGACTGGGGTGGGAAGACTGGGTTGGCAGAGGATGCAGCAGACGAGGACCAAAGATTGCTGCATGGGAATTCTCCCCAAGGCTGAGTCAAGGCCCGATTCCGTGGGTCGTGGGCGGTGAAACCACCAGTTGGTCGAGCGGGTGGGGCGAAGGCCGAACTGGGGGTTTTGTTAACGAGCCATCAGCATGATATGATCAAGCATTGTCGTTGGGGACGGCTTCAGGTCGTGATGGAAGAATTTCCCATGCATGTGACTCCCGACCGTCGGCAGGCTGGTGTGCGCTTCGCGGTGCTGATTGGATTCCTAGCGAGTGCAGGTTGGGTTGCATTAGCCGGCCAATTGCCCAAGGAGGTCGAAGAGCCGGCGGGCAAGCAAACTAAGAAGGTCATTGTCGAGGACGAAGACCCCCGAAGTACGATCAAGAAGAAAGTCGTGGTGGATGACGATACCGTGATCCGCCCCAAGAGCGAGTTGCTCCCGGGTACGCCGCCGGATGTCCGCTTGGATGAATTGGTGCGGGCGGCTGAAGAGACCAGCGTTCCCACGCTCAAATCGCTGTTCCTCAAATACTCCGTTCCGTTTGATCGGGTCGTCGAGCGGAACGCCGTCCTGCAGGTCAAGCCAGTGCCGGTCCGTCGGCCCGAGTGGCCGGATCCCGTGGGCCTGACGCCGCTGGATGCTCAAGGTCGTCCCCAAGAGGTTCGGAGCGTTCGGTCGGCGGATATCCGCAACGTGGACTACTATGAATCTCTCCTGCTGCAAGAAGCGGACACGCTGCTCAAGCAAAAATCCGACACCTTGACGACCTTCGATCGCTTCGCCGCTGCCGAGAAACTCCTCGCAGCGGGGTTGCGTTTCCACGAGTACGCCCGGGATCGGAATATTCGCCGGGGCAAGGGATGGGACGAAACCCGAACGACGTTGGCGGGCCGGCTTCGCTCCGTGCGGCTGGATTACCTACGGGCTGCCATCGCAGCGAATGATGCGATCCGCATTCGTGAGGTCAGTGCGCGGTTGATGAACGCCTATCCGGGTGATCCCAAGATCGCGCAGGAAGTTGCTGTTGCTCAGATTGGCGAAGCCGAACGGCTGCTGCGATCCGATTTGCATGTCGATCACGTGCGGGCCAAGGAATTGCTCGACGATTTCGATGCTCGATTCCCGACAGCTGGCAACGAAACAGCTCGCAAGATTCGGTCACAGCTTCGCGAGATCGCTCAGAAAGCGTTCAACCGGGCCAAGGAGAAAAAGGCAGTTGGCGATTTACAAACGGCCCGAGACGAGTTGGCGAGGGCCTCGGCACTCGACGCGACGATTGATGGTATTCGTGAAATGCAACGGGAATTGCGGAGCGGCTATCCCATCCTCTCGGTTGGTGTTCGGCAGTTCCCTGTGTACATGTCGCCGATCCTGGCTCGTTTCGACAGTGAGAAGCAAGCCGTCGAGTTGCTCTTCGAGGGCTTGCTTGAGGAAGTGCCGGAACTGAACGGAGCGGTCCGGTATCGACCTGGTGCGGCTTTGACGATGCCCCGGGCTGTGCCGGGAGGCCGTGAAGTTCTGCTGCGAGCGTTCGATCGCGATGCCATGGGCCGCCCGGGCTTCGATAGCCACGACGTCGTTGGCACGGTGAAGTTGCTGCGTACGCGGCCGGATACCTGGCCGGCATATCCCTTGGGCTGGTTGGCCCCAGAACCGCCGGCTCCCAAAGATGGAGGTTCCGTTCGGATTCCCTTCGGGGTCGGCCATCCCGACCCCCGGGCCGCTTTGACCTTCAAACTCTTGCCGGCCCGTTGGATGGCCGAGAACAGCAAGGCCATCGACGATATCAGTTTCGCCGAGCGGCCATACGGAACCGGCCCGTTCCGACTGTACCAGGTTCTCAAGCCGGGCGGGAACCAGCCGCGTGAACTGGTGTTTGTGGATAACCCCGAGTATGGGCGGTGGCGGGACCGCACCGGTC
>JAOAAM010000803.1 GCA_026418875.1 Gemmataceae bacterium
GCGATGCACACGACCACGATGAGGGCCAGCATGACGGCATATTCGACCGCGGTCGGGCCGTCTTCACGCTTCAGGAAGTTCACCAAGTTCTTCAGCATGACGCTCTCCAAGGATCAGTAGAAGGACAAAACCAGGAACTAGACCAAACGCTCGAAACAAACCCAAGGGTTCCGATAGGATCAGCTCGAGGAGCCGATGGTGTTGCCGACGGAGTTGAAGGTGCTGTTGGCGTTCTGGCCGAGGGTGGTGATGGCGGCGATGCACACGACCACGATGAGGGCCAGCATGACGGCATATTCGACTGCGGTCGGGCCGTCTTCACGCTTCAAGAAATTCACCACATTCTTCATCAGTCGCATGGCGGTCTCTCCAGATAAAAAGTTTCGATGTACCACAGCGGCCGACTCACGATGCGGCCGTGTTCAGTGCCACGTTGGCGAAAGTGGCGTTGGCGTTGTTCCCTAGCGTCGTGATCGCCGTGATGCACACCACAACGATCAGCGCCAACATGACCGCGTATTCCACGGCGGTCGGGCCGTCTTCTCGCTTCACGAAATCGACGGCATGTCGGATCAGATGGCGAAACATAAGGCCCTCGGACTATGCAAGATCCAAACTCTTCGTGGGGGCGAGGCGACCTTTTCTCCCCGCGGGGCCTAGCCACCGTACCTATCCGGTCTGGCCCGCGGACAAAGCTCTTCGTTCGAGCCCCTGGTTGAGCGGACCAAGGTTGGGCGATGCGTGACTGGCTGCGTCATCCGATGCGAACCACTCACGCCACAACCGTAGGTCAGGTGAAAAGACGTGTCAAATCGCAAAAACGGAATTTCTCGCCTTCCTGGCATGCCCGAATTGTTCGGCGAAATGCTTCGAGGTGTCGCCGACGATTCCCGCCTTTCGCTCGGCAGAGATGGCACGTCGTGCCGACGTCGCAGCGATGGCAGAATCCGCCTGCCATGACCGCTCAATCGACGTATACAAACTCGTTCAAATTAAAAAGTGTCAGACAAAAATCGGTTAGACCAATGATACCGGGATGCCGACGCAGGAAATCCTCCACCCGTTCGACTTCCTCTGGGCGAGGCGGTCGGCCAAGGGCCGCCCGGTAGGCCCATGTCAACCGTTCGCCTGAATCCCGCAGTGACATGAGTCGATTGGCGAAGACGCGGCTCTGTTGCCGGGCAAACGGACCATTCATCAGAATCAGTGCCTGCGGAGCGAATGTACTCACGGCTCGCACGGGGCAGGGGTTCAAAGTGTCCGGTTGATCGAATGCTTCGAGCAAGGGCTGACGAACGTTTCGTTTCTGGTACAGGTACAAGCTCCGGCGGACATGCTGCCGCGGGTCCGGGGTAGCCAGCCACAGTCCATCTGGTTCGCCTTCGGTGAAAATCAACTCGTAGACCTCTGGCTCCAGGGGAACGAGTACCCGCGGCCCCCCCACGCTGCGATTCAGGTTTCCCGCGACGGCGAGCATTGCATCACGCAAGGCTTCGCCCTCCAATCGCCGCCGGTTCATTCGAGAGTACAGCCGATTTTCCGGGTCCGCCTCGGTGCCGTCCGTGCAGAACGATTGCTGGCGATAAGTGGCCGAGAGTACCATCCATCGGTGCATTTGCTTGGTCGACCAGCCGCACCGGATCAATTCCGAGGCCAGCCAGTCGAGCAAGTCGGGGTGAGTCGGCGGTTCGCCCCGCACGCCGAAATCACCGGAGGTTGGCACCAGCCCACGACCGAAATGATGCTGCCAGATTCGATTGACCCAGACGCGGGCCGTCAGCGGGTGGTCTGGCCGCGTCAGCCAAGCCGCCAAGTCCAACCGATCACGCGCGGGCTGTTGGGCCTCCGTGCTCAGAATGCGGAAGAATCCCGCCGATACCGCCGTCCATTTCTGGTGATGATCGCCACGACGCAGGATATGCGTGGCGGGTGGGGTGGCGATCTCCTTGACGGCCCAAGCGCGCATCGGTGGTGGGGGCAGGTGTGCCTCGAGTGAATGAATTTCATCCCGCCAACGTTGCCGCTGAGCGCGATCCTCCGGCGTCAGTGCGGCGAGCACCTCGTCCCAGCTTACGCGGATCAAAATTTCCGCATGCTCGGCCCACTTTTTCTGTTCCGGGGTCCTCTTGTCGGCCGGCGTGTCCAAGGCCGCTCGGTAATGCGGTTCCAATGCCGCCCGCTTCATTTCGACGAGTCGTTTTCTGTATGGCTCATCCAAGGCAGCGACCTTCGCCCGAAGCGGGTTGGTTCGCTGCCGGATGGCGCTGGTCCGCCGTTGATATTCCTCGATCTCCGCTTGGGATGCCAAGGGTACTTCGTGAAACTGTGTCCCCGCGAAGAATGCTGCCAAGCGGAAATAATCGCCTTGCGAAATCGGGTCGAACTTGTGGTCGTGGCAGCGAGCACAGCCGACGGTCAAACCGAGAACCGCCGAACCCAAGCCGTTCACCATCTCCGTGATGACTTCCTGTCGGACTTGCTCCACGTCCAAGTTTCCAGCCACCATGTGGACCGGCCCACAGCGGTGCAATCCCGTGGCAATGAGCCAATCCTTCACTCGTTCCGGCATCACCCATCGAGTCAGGTCCGGGATCAGCCAACCGTTGGCGACCATCCACCGGTGCGGTCCGCGATTCACTTCCTCCCGCCATTGCCGCACCAGCAAGTCGCCAGCCACTTGCTCGCGGATGAATTCGTCATACGGCTTGTCGGCATTTAAGCTCCGAACCACGTAGTCTCGGTAGAGCCAGGCATGCGGGCGATCGCCATCCACCTCGAAACCGTTGGTCTCGGCGAATCGCACCACGTCGAGCCAATGCTGGGCCCAGCGTTCGCCGTAATGCGGCGAGGCGAGCAGCCGTTCGACCACTCGCTCATACGCCGTCGGCGAATCGTCCTGCAAAAAGGCTTCCTGCTCCTCCACGGTCGGGGGCAGCCCCGTCAGGTCGAAAGTCACTCGTCGAAGCCAAGTCAAGCGGTCGCATTCTGGCGCGGGCGACCGTCCTGCGGCCTCCAGTCGCGCCAAGATGAACCGATCGATCGGTGTGCGTACCCACACTGAATTGCTGCTGTCTCTTATACACATCT
>JAOAAM010000025.1 GCA_026418875.1 Gemmataceae bacterium
AATCCGAGGCGTGTGAGGTAGCATTTCAAACCGTGGCCGACTGGCTCGCCACCCACAATTTACCGGAGAAAGTCATCTTCTGTTGCTTCGGAGATGACGATGCCGCACTTTATCGACAGCGACTCGGACTCGCCGCGGACAATTGAGCATCGCGTGACAGCGATCCATTCCCGGAAATGCGGGACGAGCGACCGGCGAAGGGCATGGGGCGGTCTATCCCTTCGATGGTTGGCAGGTCGCGCGAAACATGGCATGATGTTAGACAGGTGAAACCACGCACTGATCAGAGGAGTGGCCAGGTGCCGGACCGAACTCCGACTTCGGATCCGTCGATGAGCGATTCGCCCAAGACGTTGCCCATGGGCGAGCGGGAGAGCGCGATTTATTCGACGGATTTCGAGATTGTAGGAGAAGAGCCGCAAGCCTTCGGCGATTACGATCTTTTGGAGGAGATTGGATCCGGAGGAATGGGGCGAGTGTATAAGGCAAGGCATCGTGGGACGGGGCGTATCGTCGCCCTGAAGACATTGCTGCCACGGTATCTCTCGACGGCCGGCCTGGTCGCCCGTTTTCGCAAGGAGGCAAACTCGGCAGCGCAACTGGATCACCCGGGCATCGTTCCGGTGCATTTTTTTGGCGAGTCGGGAGGGCAATACTTTTTCACGATGGCCCTGGTCGAGGGCCAAGGTTTGGACAAGCGATTGCGTCAGGGGCCATTGGATAATCGTCGGGCGGCACGCATCGTGGAGCAAGCAGCCGAGGCGGTGGCGTATGCCCACAGCCGGGGCGTCATTCATCGGGACATCAAACCGGGCAACATCCTGATCGACGATCACGACCATGTGAAGGTCACGGACTTTGGCTTGGCCCGGCGGCTACGGGAAGCGGAAGACTCTGAGACAATCGGCGTCTCGCCAGACATTCATGACGGAACGTCGGACCTCGCCGAGTTGACCCGAGCCGGGGCGATCGTGGGCACGCCGGGTTTCATGGCCCCCGAACAAGCCAAAGGCTCGCCGGAGGTCGGACCGGCAGCGGACATTTGGGCGTTGGGAGCGGTTTTGTATGCGTGCCTGACTGGTCGCGCGCCGTTCATCGGAGCGGATCCGGTGGAAACGTTGATGCTGACCGTCGAGGCGGATCCCGTCCCGCCGGACGAAATCAACCCGGATGCTGACCCCGATCTGGTCGAGATTTGCCTTCGCTGCTTGGCGAAGGAGCCGAGGGAGCGTTTTGCCAGCGCGACAGAGTTGGCACGTGCTCTGGCACGATGGCGGGAGGGACATCTACCGCCGCGAGGCTGGGAGAGCAGCCGGGCGGCATGGGCGAAGTTTCTGGCGTCGTCTCCCGAAATCGTTCCCCTGACTGCCGGGTTGCTCGTCAATCGTCTGACGAACTTACAGGAGGCGATTTTTGTCGGTTTTGCCACGGCCGGGATTCAGTGGATCACTCGGCGAGGGCGACCAGCGAGTCTGGGGCTGACGTTGACCGGATTGACGGTTTGCTTGGCATCGCTTCCCGCCTCGGGTCCATTTGTCGGCGAGGGGATGGTCGCTGGTGCGATCGTCAGCATTGTCAGCATGATCGGCTTGATGTTCGCGGTGGTGTCGGGCCTCCCGGAATTGAGCGTGCGACTCGGCCGGTGGTCGCCGCAGTCGTGGGCGATCGGCGGATTTCTCGTCGGACTGTTCGGCATGATCGTCGCGGTTGTGCTCGCCTCGTGGCTGAGGTTTTCCGCTCACGCGGCACGCATGCCAGCGCTCCTGGAGTGGATCGAGTGGGGGTTGGGGGGGGTAAGCGGCATGGCATTCACGGCCGCACTCGGATCGGCGTTCGGGGCGATTTTGGGCCAGATCTACCGCCGACTCGCGAAATTCGGTCCGGAACTCTTTCCAGCGTTCCTGCTTTCGGCACCCGTGATGGGTGTCATGGCGGCAGCCGTCTTGCGAGTCATTCGACCTTATGAACCGACTCAGGCGGCTCATTTCACGGCGCTCGGACCTGGTCCCGCGTTGGCCCTTTCGGAACAAATGCTCAGCAAATGGGTAGGGTCGAGTGAGGAGGCCCGAATCAGTGCCGCCGCCGCGTCATTTTGTCTCAAGTTCCTGTTCTATGCGATTCCGATGACCCTCGGGGCCGTGATCGGCAGCCTCATCGCACGGTTCGCAGGAGACGAGGGATGAAGCGGCGTCGGTTCGGCGATTACGAACTGGTCCGCCGCATCGGCCAAGACGGACCATTTTACCTCTTCTGTGCCCGCCATGAAAAATTGGACCGCTTCGTCACCCTGAAAATCCTACCGGATCGTCAGCGATCGCTCGATGCCGAAGTCGTCTTTCGGAGGGAGCTCGAGGCGGCCGACCGATTGGATCACCCGGCGATCGTCCGGGTCTATGAGACGGGGGTATGGAATGGCAAGCCGTACTTGGCACAGGCCTTTGTCCCCGGTGAACGTTTGGCCGAGCGGTTAGCGCGGGGAGCCATTCCGCCCCGGCTCGCATGGAATTGGGGACAGCAACTAGCCGATGCTCTTCAGCACGCTCATGAACGGCAGGTTTTTCACGGCGCGTTGCGGCCCGAGGTCGTGTGGCTGAGTCACGAGGGCGACGTGCGAGTGAGCGGGTTTGGGAACCCTGTCTTGTTCGAGAATTTAGAGTTGGACGCGGCGCTCACATGGGCCGGCTATTTGGCACCCGAGCAAGCGGGAGGTCGGGGAGCCGTGGGGCGGGCCACCGATGTGTACGGCTTGGGGGCATTGCTCTTCGCCATGGTGACGGGTGGTCCGCCCTTTCAGGGGGCGACACTGTCGGAAACCTGCCGGTTAATTCGCAACCACCCAGCGATTCACCCATCACGGCTTCACCCCGGTTTGTCGGCGGAGGTGGACCGCGTCTGCCTGCAATGTTTGCGTAAAGAACCGTCTCGCCGCTACGGGACTGATCGACCGATGGCCCGTCTGCTGGCCGACCTCCGATCGTCGGAACCGGGCCGCATCTCGCCGGAGTCGCCTTGGATTCGCTGGCTGCGCCGCCATTTCCAATGGCTACGGGCCTCGATCCTGATCTTGCTTTTCGGCGTCATCCCGGCGGGGTTCGATCAGATGCGGCATCGAGCTTGTTGGGCGGTTTTGCTCGATCCCGGAGCCACGCTGAGCCTTCACGAGCGGGCGAACCTTCATTTCAAGCAGCAATGGAGCGATCGTCCTGGATCGCGCGAGTTTCAAGCGGCGGTGGAACTTGGCCGCACTAGGCTGGGTCAAGTGGAGCGGGTCCCCGTCCAATGGCAACGGCCCGCGAATGAATGGGATGCCGTCGCCAATCTGGCGCGAATCCTCGGCGCGGCATCCGTGGGGCTCAATGAATCTGCACGACAAGCTCTCGCCGATGCTCAAGCTTCCGGCTACCAGCCGAGGACAGAAATCGAACAAAAGCTGTGGCGAGAGTGCCTATCGACGGTCATGGGTAAATCCGATCGATGAGATATGACCGGTATTTCCAAACCCGCTAACGCGAACGTCGCAACGATGCTTTACCGATCGGATTCGCTGTCGGAGGTTCCTTCGTTTCGTTGGTAAATCGGCAGGAAACGATACTCCACGGTCAGGGCGAGGACGGCCATCGCGGTGCAATAATTCGGACCGAACTGTGCGTCGTCGCTGACCCGGCCCGTCCAGGACCCGTTGGCGTTTTGCGAGCTGAATAATTG
>JAOAAM010000101.1 GCA_026418875.1 Gemmataceae bacterium
CGCTCGTCGGCAGCGTCAGATGTGTATAAGAGACAGGGCATGCACCACGATCGATCGGGGAACCTTTGGGGCAACCCGCATCGGGCAGGGGAGTAAAATCGACAACTTGGTTCAGATCGGGCACAATTGTCGCGTGGGCCGCCACAACATCATCGTTTCGCAAGTGGGGATTGCTGGCTCTTCGACGACGGGCGATCAGGTCATCATCGCGGGTCAGGCTGGAATTCGCGATCATGTGACGATCGGTCCGCGAGCGGTCATCGGGCCGCAGGCGGGGGTTAGCAAAGATATTCCGGCTGAGGAGTGGGTGCTTGGCTCTCCCGCGATTCCGGAGCGAGAGTTCAAAGTGATGATGGCCGCCTTGGCCAAGCTGCCCGAACTTCGAAGGATCGTGAAGAAGTTGGAGAAGTGCGTCGATGGAGTGCGAGGGGAAACGGATCAGCCGCAGGGATGAGCCAATCGGTTTGGTGGCAGGTGCCGGGCGATTCCCGGTGTTTTTTGCTGAGAAGGCCCGTTCGCTCGGAAAACGGATCGTCTGTGTCGGGCTGATGGGGCTGGCCGATCCCGTCCTCCAATCTCTTTCCCACCGGTTTTGCTGGTGTTCGGTAGCCCAAGTCGGTCGAACGATCCGCTTTTTGACGAGCCACGGCGTCGAGGCGTTTGTCATGGCTGGCAAAGTGGAGAAAAAGCAGATCATTGGTTCTCCCTGGCGTCTGTGGCGGCTGATGCCCGACCTTCGCACCATCCGCATGTGGTATCGTCGCCGTCGCGACAACCGGGACGATTCGTTGCTTTTGACCGTGATCGACGAGATGGAACGCGACGGCCTGCGATGTGCGTCAGCCCTGGATCTGTGCCCAGAGTTATTGGCCTCGCCGGGCATTTTGACCGAGCGACACCCCACAGCGAGCCAATGCGCGGACATCGAGTTCGGTTGGGACCTTGCCAAAGAAATGGGGCGATTGGACATCGGGCAGAGTGTGATGGTCCGTGAGCGAGCAGTCTTGGCCGTTGAGGCAATCGAGGGGACCGACGCAGCGATCCGCCGAGCGGGGCAGCTTTGCCCGCGTGGCGGCTTCACGGTGGTCAAGGTCGCCAAGCCCCAACAAGATCGCCGTTTCGACGTGCCCACTGTCGGTCCGACTACTATCCGCACGATGCACGAAGCGGGTGCCGCCGTCCTGGCGATCGAGGCGGGCCAAACCATCCTCTTGGACGCCCAGGAAACCATCTCCTTGGCCAACCGCTGGGGAATCAGTGTCGTGGCCCGACCCTGACATTTCCAACCCGGATTTTTCCAGAAATCTGTATATTATCCGCATACGTCACCAAGGAACATTCGACGCATCGAGTCGTCAGTGGTTCGGGCAGGCCGCGGTATGGGCACCATCAGCTTTCGACTGCCGCCCGGACTCCCATCGAGTACCTTGGAACTGCTGAAGTCTGCCTCGATTGCCGGGGGCTTCGACAACGTGCCCAGCCCCACTCAAGTCCGCCTCAACTCGCGCGAGATCCAATTGCGACGTCCCGTTGACGAGAGTGGTTTCCTCGTGACGCCGTGGCCGGTCGGCGATGTCGGCACGCTGATGGCGCAAACCACATCGTTGATGGAGCGGAACGAACCATACGTGCTCAGCGTTGAACTTGTCCGCGGCAAGCTGCACCACGTTCGCAATCAAGTGGCCCGGTGGAGCGACATCGGTTTGCCGTTGCCCTCGTGGCTCACGGATGAATTGCAAAATCTGAATCGCCAGTTCGCCCGGCTGCTCGCACAATCCGCCAGCGACAGCTTGGATGCCCAGGCGTTGGACTTGCTCAGCCAGGTCTTCCGCTTCGCAGATCGCATGATGCGTTACGGCAATGAGGTCTTGCACCAGTTCCGAGTGACCCAACTCAATGCGGATGTCTCGATCGGATGCTCGGTCTGGAACGCACTGAGTCTCGATGACCCTCGGTCGATGTTCGACCACGTTCGCATGGAACTTCCCTGGCGTGCCATCGAACCGACGGAATCTCAATACGATTGGTCGTCCTCCGATGCTTTGATGCGCTGGGCCGAGCAACACAGCATGCCACTGTCGGCCGGACCTTTGGTCAACTTCTCGAAGATCGGAATCCCCGATTGGCTCTGGATCTGGCAGGGCGACCTCGCTAACCTCGCCCATTTCATGTGCGACTATGTGGAGACGGTCGTCTCGCGCTACCGTTCGCAAGTCAAACGGTGGTTGATCTGTAGCGGCTGCAACGTTGGCGGGGCGCTCGGCTTCGGCGAAGATGAATTGCTTTGGTTGACGACACGGCTGGTCGAGGCCGTGCAACAATTGGCACCCGAGGCCGAGCTTGTCGTTGGCGTGACTCAGCCGTGGGGCGATTACATGGCCCTCGATGAACACACTTACTCCCCCACCGTGTTCCTCGACACGCTCCTGCGAACGAATCTGAAAGTCTCGGGCGTGGAGCTTGAAGTCGTCCTCGGAGTGTCGCCGGTCGGAAGTTACTGGCGTGATCTTCTCGACACCTCGCGGATGCTGGATCACTTTGCCGATTTGGGAACGCCCGTCGAGGTGACGCTGGGAATACCCGCCGATGCCCGTTCCGACGAACGCGCCGATCCAGATGCCCGGGTCGGATTGGGGCACTGGTCGAAGGGTTACTCGCCCGAAGTTCAAGCGGAGCGCGGAATCGCGTTGATGGAGACCGCTGCGGCCAAGCCGTATGTCAGCCATGTCGTTTGGACGCAACTCAGCGACGCCGTGCCACATCGCCACCCCCATTGCGGTCTGTTCGACGCGGCGGGTTTGCCCCGGCCCATCGTGAACGCTCTGCAGGATTTCCACGAACGACGGGGTCGAATCGAACCCTCGTCGGAAAGCAAGCCATCCTGAGGTCGGGCACAAGCCCAAAATCGACACCAGCGACCTGCCCATGCCAAGCGGGCGAACTGCTGGCCCATCCGTGCCGGAGACGGGAGGCTTGACCGAGTGAGTTGGACCGGTATCGCTGATTCCTCAAGCCGCCCAAATTGCCCGAATCGCTGTCGCGGATCGGCATCAAATCGGCGCACTCGATACCGCTTGCGTTTCCAATAAAGTCGGAACTTCGGGACCGCCGAATAGTCGAGGGGCGGATTGTGTGTGCCTCTCGATGGAGAACGACGTCGCGGGGCCGGAACAGTCGAGGCGAGGGGTGGCATGAGATTACGGTCTCTCGCATTGGCGTCTTTGCTGGGGTGGGTCTGCGGCAGCGCATCCTGGGGTCAACCGCCCACGACCGCTGCGGGTCAGGCGTCGATACCTCTGGGCGGCCCTCCGTCTTCGGGCATGCAATTGCTGCAACCTCCGGAACTCGTCGATCCCCAAATGACCTCGCCCTCGATGCAAGACACGACGGCAGTGCCGACCGGCCGAAATGGTCCCATTGGGCACGAGATTTACTTTTTCACGGGTCCGACCATTCCTGCCGGGGCAGGGGTGTTGGGGCAATATTTGAACACGGGCTGGTTGGTGGAAGGAGGCGGTCGATCGCTCTTCTTCAACCCTGCCCAGGATCGTGCCTTGACGCTGCGCTTCGGCATCACGTTCCAGGAAAACCAAGGGCACGACGCCGCTCCGACCTACTCGTTGTTCGGCATGGCGGTGCGAACTCGATCCCTGTACCGCTACTCGGGTGTGGCAGCTCTGGGGCGGGAATGGTTTCGGCACGGCGAAGGGCCTTGGGGCGAGGGGCGAAATACCCTCCGATTCGGTTTCGACTTCGGCGCTCGGTGGGGCGGACAGCGGATCAACTTGGACATCGTCGACGACCCGGTCAGCAACACAGAGTACCGCCATTACCACGACATTTTCGGCGGGGCAGTGGTCGGGGCCCACGGCGGGTTCGATATTCCCTTCCGCAGTTGGGTCTGGAATGCCGGGTTCCGGGTCGAGTATGGCTACAATTGGAGCAACATGCTTCGAGGCCAGAACAGCAACATCCATGACATCAACCTGTTGCTAATGACAGGCTTTCGTTACTGACGCTTCGTCCATCGCCTCCCCCTGAGCCGACGGATGGCCGGCACGTTTCTAGGATATACTGGGCTGCTCGGCGGCACGCGCCTGGCACGGCCAACTGCTGCCGCAAGTCGGCCAGGCGACGCCGAAGCCGTTCACGCTCTTCCGGCAGGTTTAACCACCGCAGCACGGCCTCGCCCATCTCCCGCCCACGACAGCCGCACGACAAGAATTCAGGAAACAACTCTTCGTCCGCCAAGATATTCACCAGCGACATGTACTTGGACTTCATGAACATCGCCTTGAGAACCCACTGAAAGCGGTGGATTCGGTAGGTCACGACGGCGGGCGTCGTCGCGTTCAGCAATTCCAAACTGACCGAGCCAGAAACGGCCAGGGCGACGTCGGCGGCGTGGAACGCCTCGGGAGTCTCACG
>JAOAAM010000132.1 GCA_026418875.1 Gemmataceae bacterium
GGTCGCACCATGTCGTCGTTGTGGGAACAAGTCGTCCGGGGTTTTTCGGAGGTCGAGGCCGACCCGGCGATGAAGGAATCGGCCTTGAGTCACCTCCGCGATTGGCTGACGTTACCGGAGTTTGTCGAGTACCGCCCACAACTGGAGTGGTTGATCCGTGAGAGGAAGTGGAGCGGACTTCTCGATCGATTTTACCAAGTGCTCCCCTTCGGCACCGGGGGCCGACGAGGTCCGGTGGGCATCGGACCGAATCGCATGAATCCGTGGACGCTGGGGGCAAGTGTGCAGGGGCACTGTGATTACCTGCGGCAGCGATTCCCGGGGATGCGTCGGTTGCAGGTGGCGGTGGCCTATGACGTCCGCCGTTTCGAAGATCGGAATGGCCAATACAACCCGGCCCTGCCGAACCCGCTCTTGGGGCTGACCAGCCGCGACCTAGCCCGCCATGCCGCCGGGGTGTATGCGGCCAACGGCATCGAGGTGCTGTTCCTCCCGCCGGACTCGAGCCGTTACCTGGCCACGCCCGAACTTTCTTACATTATCCGCGACCGGGGCTGCCACGGCGGGTTGAATGTCTCGGCATCGCACAATCCTCCCGACGACAACGGCGGCAAATTTTACGATGAACGCGGCGCCCAACCGGTCCCTCCCGATGACCAAATCATGTCCGACCTGGTGGACCAGGTTCGGCACATCCACACGATGGGGTGGGCCGACGCGATGCACTCGGGGCGGATCGTCTGGCTCGAGGACGAGGTTCACCGCGGTTACATCGAATTATGCCGCAAGCAGAGCCTGATCCCGCCGCCCAAGTTCGACGAAATCGACGTGGTCTTCACGCCGCTGCACGGAGTGGGGGCGATGACCGCGATGGAGGTACTGGAGCGGGCCGGTTTCCGCCCCGTCGGGGTGCCAGAACAGATGACGCCCGATGGGCAGTTCCCGAACGTTACGCAAAGCCCCAACCCCGAGGTGCCCGCCGCATTCGACCGAGCCTTGGCAGTAGCCCGGGAGCGTGGGTCGGACATCGTTCTGGCGACCGACCCCGACGCGGATCGCATCGGGGCCATGGTTCGACAAAAGCCATCGCCGCCGACCGATTTGGCCGACTTCCGGTTCCTTACCGGGAACGAAATTTGTGCCCTGCTGACTCAATTCAAGTTGGAGCGGCTGACCGCGGAAGGGCGACTCCCCTCGTCCCCGATCGTCGTCGTGACGGAGGTGACCACTCGGCTGGTGACACGGATCGCGCACCGATTCGGTGCCCAAGTCGTCAACAACCTGCCGGTCGGTCTGAAATACGTTGCCGAGGTTTTGCGACAGTTGGAGGAGACCGGCCGCTACGAGGAAGTGGTTGGGCGGGCGGAGGATTTCGTGATCGGCGGGGAGGAAAGCCACGGCATCTTGGCCATGCCGCAGCTTCGAGATAAGGATGCGGCCAGCGCGGCCCTTTTGCTCGCCGAACTCGCTCTTTACTGCAAGCGCCAGGGGCAAACCGTACCGGAATACCTCGAAGCCCTGCACCGTCGGCACGGCTATTTCCGCAACGAACTGCGGAACCTTTATCTCACGGGGCTGGAGGGAAAGCAGCGGATGGCCCGGATGATGGACAGCCTTCGCCAGCACCCGCCCGAGACGGTCGCCGAATACCGCGTCCACCACGTGGAAGATTGGCGTGACGAAAGCGGCCGGTTCGGTCCGCTCAAGGGGGCCACCGACGCAGCTAGCCGCAACGTCTTGACGTTCACGTTCGAGCACGGCGCACGGCTGGTGATTCGGCCGAGTGGCACGGAACCAAAAGCCAAGGTCTACGTCGAGGCAAGCACTCCGCCCAAAGCGCCGGATTTATCGGAATCGGCGTGGACAACGCTCTGCCGGGAGGCGGACGCATCAGCGGCTCGTCTCGCCGACAGTTTTGTCCAACTTGCCCTCGACCGGGCGAACTAATCCAGGCCACAGAATCGACCCAGCGCAAGTTTCCTTGGGCAATACCGTTTACAGTCGGGGTGCTCCCCGGTCAGGGAGCGAGCCGCCCCCCGGAAGGGTGGGAGCAAAGTGATACGGCAGTTCGAGTTGTGTCGATTCGGGTTCATCCTGTCCGTCGCGGGGGTGGTCGCGGCAGCACCGGTTGCTTTCGCTGAAGGCATCGTCGCGTATCGAAACGAGACTAAGCAGGCGATCGTGGTGCAAAGTGCCGTAGTTGTCAACGGCACGATCAAGATGAGCAAGCCGCAGACGCTTTTCCCGGGGGAGTCGGCTGTCGATAGCCTGACCCGCTCGGGACCACGGCGGATCGTCATCTACGATGCCCGAAAGCCGAACAACATCCTTCTGCAAACCGACGTGGCTTTCACCGGCGACGCATTCTACGCCATCGTATCCCGTCCGAAACCCGCGGGGCAGGCCGACACCAAACCGGCGACCACGCTCGAAATCGTCAAGGTCAATCCTCCGGCGAGTCTGACGAACGTTGGCGGCAATCTACCCTCCTCCCCGAGAAAACGCTGATCGCTGTCGCAAAATGCAACAACTCCGGCGAATCCCAAAACGGGATAATTCAAGTGAACGCCGAGACGCAACAATTCCACCAAGTGACGGACGATAACTCACCAAAACTGTCACTTCGATGCAAATAAAGAAACCGCGGTGGATTTCACCGCGGTTCACGAAAGAGTTTTTCCAGAGCGACGATCGTTGCCTTGCCAGTTCGCGGGATTAGCCGCCCGTCGATGACGGCCGGTCGTCCCGTGTCATGGGATGATCAACTGCGGCGGGACATAACCCTGATACTCCTGGGCCAACTTTGCGACACCGACCGCTGCCGACGCCGGGAGCACCATCCCTTGGCCAGTCCGCTGGGCGTTGGCCGCGGCGACGAACGTGCCGAGCATCAGTCCCGAGGGCGGGCCGGCCCAGTTCACGTTGCTCAGCCACACCGGGCCGTAACCGGCCACCCAGCCCCGCGGCGGGATGTACAGGTGGCTGTAGGTCGCATACGGGCTGAAGGTGAACCCGTAGTGGTACGGCGCGATCACCTGACCCGACCAACCCCAGAACGGGTGGAACGAGCGGTTCAACACCATCGGCC
This sequence comes from Gemmataceae bacterium, assembly GCA_026418875.1. Taxonomy (GTDB): domain Bacteria; phylum Planctomycetota; class Planctomycetia; order Gemmatales; family Gemmataceae; genus CAKZUU01. The sequence goes on from JAOAAM010000132.1 coordinate 3,089, forward strand.
CCGTCCACCACTGTTGCACACCCACGGGCGTAAATGCCAGCCGGTAGGCTCCCGGATACCAGATCACTTGATGGAAGCCCAACGGCGACACATGCCAGCGATAGATCGGCATGCCAACCAGGTTGTAAGTGCCAAACGGCCCGACTCGATAACCGCTGACGACGGCCGGCGGCAGTTGCGCTTGGGCTTGGCTCGGGACCACCGCGATCAGCCCCAAGGCTCCGGCCATCAACACCAGGCTCACAATCCACGCTTTCATGGCATCACCCCCTGTTGCTGTTTCGCGCAAATTAGTCCGCCCTTTATTTGAGACGCAAAATCGGTGCCACTGGTTTCGCGCAACGGTGGTATTGAGACAAACGGTCACCAAGAACTTTCCAAAAACGGGCCGCAGACCGAGGGGAGAGGGCCCACGTTTCAATTCACATTTATTTTAGAGCGTTGAGTGCCGGCGGGAAACAACTAAGATGACGGCTGGGGACAAGGCGTTCAAAGATTGGGAGAGCCGCCACGATGATCGACCGGCAGCAACGACTGTCGCGACGCAAGTTTCTGGCCGGTGCCGCCGGGCTGACCCTCTCCGCGGCTTCACAGGTCAGCGGGTCGCCCCCGGCGTCCAGCACGGGCGGGATGTTGGCCCGGCCGCCCCGCCTCGAGACCACCGGCCGAAAACCGCTCGCTGTCGTTACCACGGTTTGCCGACCCCTGTCCCATTCGTATCACATCGCCGGTCGGTTCTTGTTCGGGTACGTTCGGCAAGGAAAATTCCACACGCCGCCTTTCTACATCAAAGGAATGGCGGTCGATCAAACCCCCGATAACGACCTCTCCCGCGAGTGGGCCAAAGAATTCGGCTTCCGCTGGTCGCGCCAGATCGCCGACGTGCTGCTCGAAGGCGATCGCTTGGCCGTCGACGGCGTGTTGTTGATCGCAGAGCACGGCAACTACCCACGCAATGAAAAAGGGCAAATCCTCTATCCACGCTACGAGATGTTTCAACAGATCGTCGAGTGCTTTCGGCGAGCGGGTCGGGTCGTCCCCGTGTTTTGCGACAAGCACCTCTCCTACAGTTGGGAGAAAGCGGTCCGCATGGTGCAGCAAGCCCGAGAGTTGAACATCCCGCTGATGGCCGGGTCGAGCCTGCCGCTGACTTGGCGTCGTCCGGAATTGGAGTTGCCTGTCGGCTGTACCCTGGAGGAGGCCCTCGTCGCCGCGTATGGCCCGATCGAGGTGTATGGGATTCACGCCTTGGAAACACTTCAATGCATGCTCGAGCGGCGTCAAGGGGGCGAGACAGGGGTCAGGGCCGTCACCTGTCTGTCGGGCGAAGCCGTCTGGAAAGCTGGTGACGAAGGGCGTTGGAGTTGGGACTTGTTGGAGGCTGCTCTCTCCCGCAGCGAGACTGTCAACCCGGGAGATGTGCGACGAAACGTTGGGGCGTTCCCGGTGCAATCGCAGCCGGCAAATGGGCCAATCGCCTTCTTGATCGAGTATCGTGATGGGAGCCGGGGCACGGTGCTTCTGCTGAACGGTCATGTGCAGGATTTCACTTTCGCCGGTCGGATCAAAGGACAACCCAGCCCCGCATCGTGCCTGTTTGTCCTGCCGCAACCTCCAGGGGCGAAGTTCCTCGAGGCCCAGACGATGGCCATCGAAAAAATGCTGACGACCGGCAAACCGCCCATCCCCGCCGAACGTACACTGCTAACGACCGGGATGTTGGATTTCCTCCTGACGAGTCATTCACGGAGGGGCGAACGGGTCGAGACGCCGGAATTGGAAGTCGCCTACCAGCCCCCTGCCGACAGCGGCTTTGTTCGAGGGGGGATCGCGGCGGCTCCGGCCTGAGCCAACCCGTCGCTGCGACAGTGGGCGGTTTGTCTCGGCATCTGCTGGTTCTGGGGCGAGCCAAATTCCTTTACCTTTAACAGCTCTGAGGTTCGAGAGGTCGATTCATGGCGTTTGAGCGTGCCGCATCGGTTGCCGATCTCGTCGAAGGCAAGGGAAAACAAGTCACTTTGCAGGGGCGGAAAATCGCCGTGTTTTTATGCGATGGCAAGTTCTACGCCATCGACGACACCTGCCCACACCGAGGTGCCCCACTCAGCGAGGGTGAATGCCGCATGGGCCAGGTCATGTGCCCCTGGCATGCAGCACGATTCGATCTGGCGACCGGGAAAGCCCTGTGCCCGCCGGCCAAGTCGGACGTCCGCTCTTACCCGGTGCAGGTGAACGAGCAGCAGGTCTACGTTGACGTCGGCTGATCCTCGCTGCGTCGCTGTTCGATGTCGGCTGATCTTCGCTACGTCGACGTCGGCTGATCTTCCTGGTACAGCCCGGCGACAAGCGCCTCGGCGGCGGCACGGTCCTTCCGTGCGATCCGAAGTTCCACCCGGCCCTGCGTCATCCCAGGGAGGTCCTGCAAGACGTCCATACGTGCCGCTTGCACGACGATCTTGGTGCTGAACCAACCTTTGCACAGTGACACGGACAGCAGATCATTCAACGAGACACGGACACGCCGGACGCCGGATTTCAAGAAGCCGGCGACGGCATCGGTGACTTGAAACTCAAAGGCCAGGTGCGTTCCCTCGTCGAAAAGCAGACCGTGGCATTCTCCCAAGCCACCGAAGACGTCTATCGAAAAGGGCACCATGTTCATGCGGTGGATTATACCAGCCCGCAGCATGGTGCCGGTTAATTTTCGGTGACGAAGCGCCACCAAGGGACGTGGGGCGGCCAATCGCCGGCCTCGTAAGCCGTCGGCCCGAGAACCTGCCGCAATCGCTTCAGCGCCAGCCTGCGGACCGGGACGTAATACACCTCGCTGCCGGCCTGGCGGATCAAGTCCCACACTTGGTGCAGTTCGTCGGTCTCCTCGGCCGTCTCGCGGAGCCAGCCGAGTCGATCCACCTCCAAGGCTTGACGGGCTTGGAGCCACCGCCGCAACGAACGATTCGCCCGGATCAATTCGCCCACGGTCCGTCGATCGGGGCAGCGGTGAGCGTCGGCCAAGGGGGGCGCGTCTTTCAGTTCGTGGTAACGACGGCGAAGGACTCGGAGATCGGCACTCCACTCTTCCCAATCAAGCAACCGCTCCTCACGAGGATCCAGGATTTCCCATTCGATGGCTTGAGCGGCGATCACGCATCGGGCGATCGGCCAATCCGTTGGCGAGATGGCTGGCACTGGGGCCGTCTCCGGTTCCGCGAACATTGAGCACGCCAACAACACGAATCGTTGCATGGCGACTCTCCTGCTTTCGTTCGTTGATACCCGTTGCCGTTTCCCGACCTCGATTTCAGTCGCCGTTTTTCTTCGTTGATTTCAGTTGCCGTTACCCGACTTCGATTTCAGTTGCCGGTCGACTCGGCGGCTGTTCGGCGTCCGCGACTGGACACTGAACGGACCGCCGCAGCGGCGCGGTTCATGACTCAAACGTGTTTCGGCGTCAAGCGGAATCGAGCCGTAGTGTTGGGCGTTGGGCAGCACTGTGGGGTTGGCGCCTGGCGGCCAAGGCCCGTTTGCGCTATGCCGCGACATGGCGTAGAGTCGGCACCATCTACGTGTCAGCTGTATTGCTCTTGGAGAACAAATTGCTACATTCGCCTTGGGCAAGTTTGTCGGCAAGCCCATTAGAGTTCCATCCACTTACTTTTTCGAGGGTAGCCATGCGATCGCTGAGCATCGGTTTGAGTCTGTGCCTGATGGTGGCTTTGGTGGGTCAGGCCCGAGCGGAAGAGAAGACGCTCAAAGGCAAGATCACCTGCGCCAAGTGCGAACTGAAAAAGAGCGACAAGTGCGAAACGGTGATCCAAGTCAAGGAAGGGGGCAAGGACGTCATTTACTACTTCGACGCCGACTCGCACAAGAAGTACCACGGCAAGATTTGCAGCGAGGGGGTCGAAGGCACGGTCGTGGGCACGGTGAGCAAGTCCGGCGACAAATTGGTGGTCAAGGTGACGAAGGCCGAGTTCAAGGATAAATGACCCCAAAGGTCGAAGCTCGGCGAACAGTGGAAATGACGGAGCGGCAGTCGTTCGGATCGAGCGGCTGCCGCTTCTTGTTTTCCGAATCCACGCGCAAAGTCGGGAGCCGGAGTCTCAACTGCACCCGGAGGTTGCCCCGCAGGTGTCGCACTTGCAGCAGGCCCCGCTACGGACGAGGGTGAGTTGGCCGCACTCGGGGCATGGGTCGCCCTCGTATCCCTTCAGTCGAGCCAGGCGGATTTTGTCGGCCGAGGGAGTCGCCGTCGCGGATGCCGCGGCGGTGCGCCCAGGATTGTTCCCCGACCCGTGCCCGTTCCCGTTCAGCGGCTTCAAGTGCGTGGTCTTGGGATGGCTGAACGCGCGGTTGGGGCTTTGCCGCGGATCGACGATCCGCTCGGCGACAATTTCTTCGTCCTCGTAATCCGCCTCGACACGATCTTGCTGATGCAAGGCATCGCCGCGAAGATCCTCCGGCGAGACATGGGCAAGGTCATGTCGGCCCAGGTAGCTGATGGCCAACTCGCGGAAAATGTAGTCGATGATGGACGTCGTCATCTTGATGTGCGGATTGCCCAGGACGACGCCGTTCGGCTCGAAGCGGGTGAAGATGAATGCGTCGACGAACTCTTCGAGCGGCACGCCGTGCTGCAAGCCCAAGCTGACCGCGATGGCGAAGCAGTTGGTCATGCTGCGGAAGGCGGCACCTTCTTTGTGCATGTCGATGAAGATTTCGCCGAGCGATCCGTCCTCGTATTCTCCGGTCCGCAGGTACATCTTGTGGTTGCCGATGCGGCATTTCTGCGTGTAGCCGGCACGGCGATCGGGCAAGCGGCGACGCCGAGCAATGTAACGGTGCACGATCTTCTCCGCCACACGCACCGGCTCGGCGGTCGGCTCGAAACGGCGGGTCGGCGAACCGCTCTCGCTTGCGGTCGGTTCCGATTTTTCCTCCTCCCACGACAGGTCCGTCACGGTGTTGAGAGGCTGGCTGAGTTTCGAGCCGTCACGGTAGATGGCGTTGGCTTTCAGCATCAACCGCCAACTCATCTGGTACGCCGCCTTGATGTCCTCGATCGTCGCCTCGTATGGCATGTTGATCGTTTTGCTGATGGCGCCACTGATGAACGGCTGGGCCGCCGCCATCATGCGGATGTGTGCCTCCACGGAGAGGAAGCGTTTGCCGATCCGACCGCACTTGTTGGCGCAATCGAACACCGGGTAATGCTCCGGTTTGAGGTGTGGGGCACCTTCGATGGTCATCGTGCCGCAGACATAGGCATTCGCCTCGGCGATCTGCTCCCGGGTGAAACCCATCGCCGCGAGAATGTCGAGTTGGGGCGACTCGATCTGGGCGTCGGTGAAACCCAGGCGGTTCCGCAGCACCTCATCGCCGATGGCATAACGGTTGAAGGCGAACGGCAACTCGAAGGTCAAGGGCAGCGACTCTTCAATCCGCGCGATGACCTCGTCAGGAAGCCCCCCCGCCTTCAGGCTCTCGGGGTTGATGTGCGGGCAACCTTTCAACGAGCCAGTGCCCCGGCAGTAGCGGACGATGTCGTCGATCTGCTGGGGCGAGTAACCCAGTCGGGCCAAGGCGGGCGGTACCGATTGGTTGATGATCTTGAAATAACCGCCCCCCGCGAGTTTCTTGAACTTGACCAGGGCGAAGTCTGGCTCGATCCCCGTGGTGTCGCAATCCATGACCAAGGCGATAGTGCCGGTGGGGGCGATGACGGTCACTTGCGCGTTCCGGTAGCCATGGCGCTCGCCAAGCTCCAGCATGCGATCGCATTCGGCCCGGGCAGCCTGGAGCAGGTAATCCGGGCAGTGCTTTGGATCGATGCCGACCGGCGTGATGGTCAACCCTTCGTATTCCGAGGGCGCGGCATGGTAGGCTGCCCGGCGATGATTCCGAATGACGCGCAGCATCGCCTCACGATTCGCCGGAAAGCGCGGGAATGGCCCCAACTCGGCAGCCAACTCGGCACTCGTGGAGTAGGCGGCGGCATGCATCAAGGCTGTGATCGCCCCGCATTGTGCCCGGCCCTCGGGCGAGTCATAGGGGATGCCCTGAACCATCAGCAACGCGCCGAGGTTGGCATAGCCCA
>JAOAAM010000137.1 GCA_026418875.1 Gemmataceae bacterium
GGCGAACGAGGTCGGAACTCCTCGCTCCGACGACGTCCTCGCCATTCTGGACGATTGGCCCGAGCAAGCCGCTCACGATTGCTCCTTGCCGGAGTTGTACCACCGGCTGCGGGTCAACTTTCCGACGCTGACGGTCGGTCAATTCCACGACCTGTTGCGGCATCTTCACGAGGGGGGCCAGATCTATCTGCATCCGTGGACCGGGCCGCTGTATGAGTTGCCCGAGCCGACTTTGGCCTTACTGGTCGGGCACCTGATCGCTTATTACGCCAGTCGAAGACCATCGCCGCTGTTGGACCCCGACAAGGAACGACGACCGACCGCGAATCTGATCGGAATACCAGGGAGGGGATGATATATGACCGCAACCGCCACCGAACGGCCGGCTACCGAACGGGCCATGGAAGCTCTGCGACGCGGCGGCAATCCGTTCCGCAATTATTTCGCGCGGAATCCTGATGACGACGTTTGTGCCCGGTATCACGTCCCCGAGTTGTTCGCCACCGAGCGCGACTTGCTGCTCGCGGTGGTCGATCTCTATCGCCAAGACCCCTCGACGCACTCAGAGGTCATTCCCGTGCTGGGTAACAAGGGCGCGGGGAAAACGCACCTGCTACATTCCATCAAGCACGGTCCCGAGGCACGGTGGCAGCTCCTCGTGACCCCTGGTGTGTATCAACGCGATACCGAGTTCCTCGAATACCTTCTGTTCCAGATTATCGACACTCTTTTGGGCGGCGGCCGGCAGAAGGGGATTCGACCGCTCGAGTTTGTCGGCGAGGAGTTAATCCGCGGCTACGTACACGCCGCCTTAACTGCTCTCGACCCCGAGGCGAAAAGAGACCTGTTCCCCGCGACGGGTTTCGGCCGGTTGACCCGCATGATCGGCTTCGGGGGCGGATCGGTCGAGCAAAGATGCCAAGCTTTTCTCGACTCGCTCCAACAGCGGGAAAATGCCATCAAATTCAGCCGACCCCTGCGTCGTTGCATTCTCGATGCGGGACTGACGCCGGAGCGAATCTTCGACTTGGTCGCGGCCCACATCGAGAGAAGCGAAAGCCACAGCACCGCCGGGCTGATGCGCCGTGCCATCTGCCTCGGGTTCGCTCGTGCCGTGCTGCTGGAGGACGAGGCCGACCTGGCGAACTTCCTCACCTTCGGTTTTGCCGAATTGGAGTTCCACGTCCGCCCCACGCGCCAGGATCTGGTGCTTGCGCTGCTGAAAGTCCTGACGGCGATCTTCCGCGAGTTGAAGATCCCCGTCGTCATTGCCTTCGACCAATTGGAAGACCTGCTGTTGGCGCGACGCAGCGACGATGCACATCGCATTGCCGAGGCGTTCTTCGCCGGCATCGTGCAGGTCATGCACCAGATCGACGGATTGTGCTTCCTCATCTTCGCCGAGCGTGGCTTGTGGAATCGCTTCGTTCCCTCGCTGGATGGCTACATCCAGGACCGATTGAACAACCCGATGCACGTACCCGGCCAGGGAACCGTGAAGACGCTGCGTCTGGAAGCACCCTCTCCAGAATTGGTTCGCCGGGTCGTCGAAGCCCGATTGCGGGGCCTGTTGGATCCAGGCGACGATGTGCCCGAAATCTTTCCGTTCACGGACGAGCAGGTATTCCGCATTGCCCGGACGGAGCCGACCCTGCGCGACATGCTGCAACAGTTCCGCCATTTATTCGACCATCTGGTATACGGCACGGAAGACGAGCGGGTGATCCGACCTGCGGAGGCACGGCCGAGCATGGTGGTCAAGGGGGAAGCAAGATCGAATCGGTTGGGCAACGAGCCGCCGGTGCATGTCGAAATCCCCATGACCGGCACGCCGCCCAGCCGACTGGAAGACCCCAACGTGAGTATCAAGTCCGTGCTGGTGTTTGAATCGGAACATCCGCCGAAGATCCCGCTGCCCGATGCACCGATTCCGTTGAACTCCGGGACGAGCGTGCCCCTGATGCCGGCTTCCCCGCCCGTGGTTCCCGCATCAACGGCCCCGTCGTCGATCTCGAATCCGCCCGTCGATCGGTCGTCCTCGAGCAGTTTGGCGGAAATGTGGGACCAGGAATGGCGGGCTGCCCGTCGGCAACTCGAACCCGAGGGGGCTCTCACCGGAGCGACGCGCGAGTTGCAATCCGCCTTGGGCACCTTCTTGCAAATTTGCCACGAACACGGTGTGAAGGTCGGCCCCTGGCGTCTGCAACATGTCGTCCCCGAGTTCGCCTTCAGCGAACACCCGACGTACGGCGTCATTTCGATCGCGCATTGGGCCTGCAAGGGCGGTCAGCCGTGGAAGGTCGGCATCGGTTTGTTCCTCGGCAAAGGCGGCGGGAAGCCCAAAGATCTGGAGATCAAACTCGCGAGTTGGGACTGCGAGCCTGCGGTCATCGACCACTTGATCCTGCTCCGTCCCGACGATGACCTGATCCTCAGCGGTCGGAGCAAGTCGCTCTGGCAAGACGCCGAGCGAAAAGGCCGACACACCCGGCTTGAGGGGATGACATTGGATCGCTTCGCCGCCCTCTATGCGTTCCCACGCTGGCTGGCGACCATCACCGAGAGCCTGCCGGAGGGCCAACCCCTGCCCAATCTCGCCGATCTCATTCAGGAGAAGTGCGAGAAACTTCTCGAACAGGTCTGCATGCCGGTTCAAGGCTGACCGCCGCCACAAAATCCCCACGGACCTTACCCTCCGTGGGGATTCTCCCTTCCGTCACCAATCCTTGTCATTCCAACTCAGGACGACGAGGACCGGCCGATGGTCCGAGGCGACGCCTTCGTCAACTGCCTCGGCGTGGAGCACGTGAAAATGCTTCTCTGGTCGGAAAAAGACGTAATCCAATTGCCGAGCCGGTCGAGGTGCCGGGAAGGTCTGCAATCTCCGGCCGGCTGTGGCGTCATGCCACGCGCTCGACAACATGCGCCACTCATCGCTTTCTGGCACGGCATTGACGTCACCGGTCAGGATCACGGGACGATCCATCGCCGGGAAAAGCTCATTGAGCTGCGCGATCTGCTTGAGCCGCTCGTCTTTCAATTGATGATCCAGGTGCGTCGTGACGAACGTCAAACCTTGCCCGTCGATGTTGAGCGCCGCAGCGAAAGCGATGCGTCTCTCCCGACCGTCGACCCCAGGCAGGTGGTGCACCTCCGTGGATTCCAGAGGCACTCGGGACAGGATCGCTTGGCCATACTCACCACCTTGATAGTCAATTGCCTTGCCAAACGCGCCGTACAAGCCGGTCAGGCGAGCCAATTCCGCTGTCTGCTCGACCTCCCCGCTGCGGCGCACCCTGTGG
>JAOAAM010000168.1 GCA_026418875.1 Gemmataceae bacterium
GCTGATCGGCATGCCGCATGCCCCGGGCTGGTCCGAGATCCTCCGCGGCGAATTGAACGTCGCCGATGCCATTCGCTCGACGCATCTGGAAAACCTGTTCTTCATCCCGGCCGGCGAGTGCGACCCGATCGCCTTGAAAACCCTGGTGCAAGAAGAGCTCGGACAGGTGCTGAACTGGCTGCGGTCGCAATTCGACTTCGTTGTTGTCGATACCTGCCCCGTGCTCCCGGTCGTGGATGCCCTGTTGCTCGGCCGACACATGGATGGCGTGATCTTCTCGGTCCTCAACGAGGTGAGTCAGATTCCCAAGATCTACATCGCGACCCAGAGGGTGGCCCAACTGGGCATTCGCACTCTGGGAGCGGTGGTCAACGGCATCCGGGACGACAAATACGGCTACGGGGGCTACGGTTACGGTCGTCGGCAGGCCCACAAGTCGGCCCCCCGGAACGGTTCGTCGCATGGCAACCCTGCGGCCTCCGCCGCGCCAGCCGGCACGCCGACCGAAGTCCCCGTCGCCACGACGCCGATCATTGAGGGACCGAAAGTCGAATGACCCGCATGATGCCCGTATTTGGAGCCATGACTTTGGTCCTGATCGGCGGGGTCGTTCACGGCGTCCTCACCGATCGTTGGTTCACCCCGGAGATTCGGAGGGAGATGGCCGAGCGCGTGTCCCAGTTGCCCCGAAGACTTGGTGATTGGGTGGGAGAGGACCTGACCGTCGCGGAACGGCACCAGCGCGTCGCCGATGCGGATGTGATCGTGGCCCGGCGTTACTCAAAGACGACAGCGCATGCGGGAAGTTTTGACGTCGTGCTGGTTCTTTTTTCGGGCCGTGCTCAGCCGATGTCCGTCCACACTCCGGATTTCTGCTTTCCCAACACCGGCTACCACATGGATGCCCCGGCTCGGATCTACAACCCCGAGGTCGATGGCCAGCGGCGGCATAGCTTCTGGTTCGCCCGATTCCACAAAGCCGGTGAAGCTCCCCGCCGAGTCTACTGGTCTTGGAGCGATGGTCAGCGCTGGCGGGCGGTCGACGATCCTCGGGGTGAGTTCCGACACCGTCGTGGTTTGTACAAGCTCTACCTGGTCGGCCCGATGCCGCGGACTAGCGACGATGGCGAGGAAATGGACGACGTGCGTGTTTTCCTCGACGACTGTCTCCCCGAGTTGCAACGCAGGTTAGCTGTTCCATGAGTCAGACGCCCGCCTCATCGGATCTGCGTTTGGTCGCCGAACACGCGGCACCCAAGCCGTCCACCTCAACCTCGTCGTCGCAGCGGTTGAAGCGTCTGCCACATTACATTCACCCTGGCGAGTTGCGGCCTCGACCGTTGTATGAAGCGGTGAAGGTGGTCACGGATCGAGTTTTGGCGGCAGTCCTCCTCGTTCCTGCCATCCCGATCATCTTCGTCTCCGCCGTGTTGGTGAAATTGACCTCTCGCGGACCAGCGTTTTACACCCAGATACGATTGGGCAGGCACGGCAGGCCTTATCGCTTGTTCAAAATCCGCACGATGTACCACCAGTGCGAGTTGCTTACCGGACCACGCTGGGCCGTGCCCGGGGACAAGCGAATCACTCCCATCGGTCACTACCTGCGTGAGACCCATCTAGATGAGCTGCCTCAGTTGATCAACGTGCTGCGGGGGGACATGAGCCTGGTGGGACCTCGACCCGAACGCCCCGAAATCGTGCCTTCGCTGGAGGCTCAAATCCCCGGCTATGTCCAGCGATTGGCGGTCCGACCGGGTGTGACCGGCTTAGCCCAATTGCAATTGCCGGCCGATACCGACATCGAGAGTGTTCGTCGGAAACTCTCGTATGACCTGTACTACATCCGACAACGCAACTATTGGCTGGATTTGAAGCTGATTGTCTGCACCGCGTTCAAAATGTTCGGCATGTCGTACTCGATGCAGCGCCGGTTGTTCAAGCTGCCCCACCCGGAGGAAGTGGCTCGCGTCTCGCGGCTTCCCTTGGAAGCGGCTCCGGCGACGTCGTGATCCTCAGCGATCGCCTTCCGTGTGCCGAAGCAACAACCACTCCATCAGCCAGATAAGCAGGCCCAGGCTTTGGTCCTGCCGATCCCGGCCAGGGCTGAATTCCGAAATCGACACCCCCGCGATGTGCTGACCCCACACCGCCTGCAAGACCCGTATCAAATCCTGCGGTGTCAGACCCATCGGCAGTGGTCCATCGACGGCGGGGAAAAAAGCCGGATCGAGCACGTCGCAATCCAAGTCAATCCACAACCGCCCGGCCGTGGTGGTCTCTTGCTTCAACCATTCCAAGATTTCGTTTGCACGCGTCGCCCAATCGACGGCGGAGAAAGCGCGGTGAAAATGACGGGCGATTTCTCGATTTGGCAGAAAAAGATCCCGGTTCCCCAGGTGAATCAGCTCCGGCAGTTTCCCGCGGGCGTAACGCAAAAAGTTTCCGTGCGATCGATGACGGGTGCACTCGGTCAGATGGTAAACGTCCAAGTGAGCGTCGAGTTGGAGGCAGACCGAGTCGCCACCCCGTCCCAACTCCTCCAAGACGGGAAGCACGGTCAGATGATTGCCGCCGATCCAGAGCAAGAATTGCCGCTGCTCGAGTGCTTTTCGGGCCAGGTGGCGGGCATCTTCCTCCCATCGGTTCACGTCCTCGAGGGTCTCGAAGGTGAGTTCCCGCGACCGCAGCCGATCCTGGTAGGACCGAGCCCGAGTGGCACGCCTCTCGGCCCGATTGTCGTTTTGCATTTCTCGAAGCGCATCGGCGAGCAGTTCGGCCCCCGCCGCCGTCCCGCTGCTGCCGAACAAGTCGAACGGAATGAAGACGGCTAAAATCGACATGGTTGTAACCAGGGAAAATACAGCCTAGGCTTTATCGGGAGCACCCTTGCCGACGACCAGACTGAGTAGCCCCATGATGTTTCCAGTCGGAGAGGCTTTTTTGGCGGCGACGGCCGTTGTTCTCGGCGATGTTTTCTTGTCGTCCGGGGTCAACGTTTGGTTCGGTTCGGTCATTCGGGGTGATGTCGGGACGATCCGTCTCGGCCCCGATGTGAATATCCAGGACGGCTGCATCCTGCACACAGATCATGACGAGTCGCTGGAGATCGAAGCCGGGGTCGTGGTCGGGCATGGGGCGATTGTCCACGGGGCGCGAGTGGGGGCGGACTCGCTCATTGGGATGCGGGCATGCCTGCTGTCTCGAAGCCGAATCGGACCGGAGTGCATCATCGCCGCCGGAGCGTTGATCCCCGAGGGAATGGACGTTCCCCCGCGATCGGTGGTGATGGGGACGCCGGGACGAATCGTTCGGCGTGTGGAGGATGCGGAGGTGGAGCGGATCCGAGTCACTTGCCGACGATATCGTGAGTTGGCCGAGCGGTACGTTCGGGGCGAGTTTCAGGATCGACACCGCCCAGTGGGGGGTGGGTGAGTTCATGTCGGAAGCCGATCCTCGAATTCGAGCGGAGATCGAGTCGCGGCACGCGTTCGCTGCTGACCTGCTGCGTCGGCACGAGCGCGAGGCATTGCTGCTTGCCGACCCGGCGAACGTAGCCTGGCTGACACTCGGTGCAGTCTGCCCCCTCCCCGGCGAGGATTTCGAGCCACCCGCCGTTTACCTGATGCCCTCCCATCGCTGGCTGCTCTGTTCGAACTTGGACACGCAATGGCTGTTCGACACGGATTTGAACGGGCTGGGTTTCAATGTGAAGGAGTGGTCCTGGGCGTTCGGCCGGGCGGCGTTGGTCGCCGAATTGATTGCGGGCAAGCGGGTGGCCTCGGATCGTCCGTGCAACGGCTGTCAGGTGGTCGGCAACGAATTGGCCACGGCCCGACGTCGCTTGGGCGAGGTAGAGGTCGCACGATTGAAGTCGCTGGGGGCGGACCTGGCCCACGCCCTGGAGGCGACCGGTCGGAATTTCGATCCGGGCGACACCGAGGCCGAAATCGCCGGGCAATTGCACCACCGGCTGGTGCATCGGGGCATCACGCCGGTGCAGGTTCTCGTCTCAGCGGATGGCCGCTTGCGCCGTTACCGAAGGCATGGCCCCACGGCGACGGTTCGTGTCGAGCGCACCTGCTTGATTCAAGCG
>JAOAAM010000178.1 GCA_026418875.1 Gemmataceae bacterium
CTGGGCCAAGGAGGCGGAAACGCCCCGCCAAGAGACCCCCAATCTCGCGATCCCGGGAGGCGGCCCCGCCAACCGCCCCATGGGTACCTCGACCACGGATTACAATGGAGTCCTCGCAGGGTCGCTGGTCGACGCCTATAACCGGCCAGTTCCCCGAGCCTACCTCCAGATTGCCGCGGCAGACGGCTCGATGCGACCCATCGAAATGACGGTGGAGAGAGGATATTTCACGGTCCCAGGTCTGACTCCCGGTCGATCATACCTTCTCACGGCCCGCGTCTTTGACGGTGAGCGAAAGCTGGCCGGGCGTGTTCAAGTGACGCCGCCGAATCCGCGCGTGGTGATCCGCCTGAGTGAGGACCTGTATTCCGGAACGATCCCGCCACCGCCTTCGCTAGACGAAATCGGAATGGGCACATCCGGCCCCCGGCCCGTGCGCGCCGACGCCACGGACGACGGCTGGAAACCGCCGGAGTCGCCCGCCGCAACCGTCAGCCCCACGACGACCGACCCTCCCCCGCCACCGCTCCCTGCGTCACCACCAGCGGACGAACGAATTCCGGCTTTCAACGCGGAGAACATCACTGGTCGGCAGGAAACGTCATCCGACCCGACGAATCCCCCGCCTCCACCGTTGATCAACCTGCCACCCCCGCAACGCAAGACGTCACCAGACGTGGACCCTCCGCCAGGCGAATCGACTCGCGATCCGTCTGGACCGAATCGGACTTCGGCTGTCCGCTCGCCGAACACCCCGTTGTGCGAGTTTTCCGGACCCCATCGGCTGAAAAACATGGCGCTCCGCGACGCCTACGGCACGACCTGGGAGTTTCAACAGGCCCAGGGGCAACTCATCTTGCTCGATTTCTGGGGCACTTGGTGTCGACCGTGCCTGGCCGCCATCCCCCACATCAAGCGACTACACACCGAATACGGCCCCCGTGGGCTGGAGGTCGTCAGCATCGCTTGCGAACGCGGTCCGGAGTCGCAACGAACCCGTCAGGTGCTCGACGCCATCGATCGGCACAAAGTCAACTATCGCGTCCTAGTGGCGGAGGAATACGACGACTGCCCCGTGCAGCGGGGGTTCGGCATTCAGAGTTACCCGACGCTAATTCTCATCGATCGGCAGGGCAACATCCGCTGGCGCGGCGACTCAAGCACCCTGCCCCAGCTCGAATCCGTCCTACGCCGGGAACTGCTCGGCGGTCGCTGATCGAGGGCGGGCAGCCAGCGTACAATCTGGCCGCCCCGACGACCATCTTTCAGGGAGCGGATCGACTCAGTCGTCAATCTTGAAAGACTTGATAAACCGTTCGACGTCCGGGCCTGAGGTGAATTCCTTGGGTCCGGCAGCCGTGACTTGATAGAAGCGATTCGGGGTTAGCACGAACTTTACGCGGTAGATTCCCAAATTGGCCACTTCCATCTCAATCTCGCGGGTCGGGAAACCTTTGAACTCGCCTTCGTCGGCGCGGGAGATGTTTCCCTTTAGTGCTTTTTCGAGGCCGTTCTGTCCACCATCAAAGATCCTTTTCACGAGGTCGGCGTCCTTGACATCAACTGCCTTCTCGAATTGATTGTGTTGAAGCATGTAGGCTCCCTTGCCGTCGAGCACTTCGAGAATCAGCTGTTGGCCCTTCGATTTGTTCAATTGACCGGGGTCCATTGGCTTTCCGGGAAACTCGATGCTGCACCTGCCGTCTTTGACGTCGATGCGAGTCCATCGGGCCTCTTGCCCTCTGGCGATGAGCGTGACGGAGAGAACAAAGACGCAGGCGACCAGGCTTTTCATAATTCACCTGTCATGGGTTGGAGAAACGCAAATCGAGCCGACTGAGACGATCCACGGTGGCTGACATTAAGCGGTCTTCCTCGGCCTCGTCGCGAGCCGTGTAGGTGACGGAAAATCGCAGGTACGGGCCGGCATCATCCCAAGGCACACAACAAACGGATTGCTCGTGGATTAGATACTGCGAGACGTCCTCGGCATTTTCAAATTTTCGATTCCCCGCGGCGACCGGTGCTCGGACATACAGAAAGTACGTCCCGCCCGGCATTCGCGCACGGAATCCGACCTTTTCGAGCGCAGCGACCAGCTTCTTCAAACGGCGACGATACTTCTCACGCACGGCATCGGCGATGTCCGGTAGGCGGAGAGCCGCGGCGGCCGCCTTTTGAATCGCGATGAATTGCCCCGAGTCGCTGTTGTCCTTCACATCGGCAAACGCTTGCACGATCTTCCGGTGGCCCGCGACAAATGCCATGCGCCAACCGATCATGTTGAATCCTTTGGACATCGAGTGGACCTCGACGCCCACTTCTTTCGCGCCCTCAACTTGCAGGAAACTGAGAGGCGGGCCGTCGTATGTCAGCAAAATATGGGCCGCGTCCTGAATAACGATGATCCGGTGCGTGAGTGCGAAATCGACTACCCGGCGATAAAAGTCCCGAGTGGCCAGCGCCCCAGTCGGGCTGTTGGGGTAGTTCAGCACGAGCAACTTGGCTCGTTTCTTGATGTCGCTCGGGATCGCGTCCAGATCGGGGAAATAACCGTTCTCTTCGCGGAGGGGTAATTTGTAAACCTCTCCGCCGTAATAACGGGTGTGCGTCCCTGCCACGGGGTATCCCGGGACGGTCATGAGTGTCACGTCGCCCGGGTTGATGAATGCGGCGGGCAACATCGCCAGAGCGGGCTTGGAGCCAATCGCGTGGTTAATTTCGGCAATTGGGTCGAGTTCGACGCCAAACGTTCGCCGCATGAACTCGGCCGCGGCGTCTTTGAATTCCTGAATGCCGTTGTCGGCGTAGCCTCGGTTTTCGAGCCGATCCACCTCGACTTTCAGCACGTCGCGGACCCTCGGATCGGCCATGTCGTCGTTCTCGCCAATGCCGAAGTCCAAGAGAGGCCGTTCGGGGTGCTCGGCCAAGGCTTTCCGCTTCGCCCGCTTGATCTTCTCGAACTTGTAGATTTCGGTGCCCTTACCGTAACTTGAGCCGCCAATGCGATCGGCAAACAACGACTGGAACCAGGGATCCGCGGCCAGAGATTCGGACATCGGGTTTCACTCACACAGGAGGGACACCCGGACTTTATAGCGACAACCTCGGCGATCGGCCCACCAAGGATTCGCCTCGCCGCGAAGACGGAGGACGGCCGGCAGGCCCACGGCGCCCCGGCCGACGTCGCTTCGGTGCGCGAGTTGCGGTGAACGGGGGGCAGACCCCAAACGATCTACCGATCCCGCTGCTGGGCAACATCTGTCTCTTATACACATCT
>JAOAAM010000241.1 GCA_026418875.1 Gemmataceae bacterium
GCCGCCGAGAGGTCGTCTCGGCACTGGCCACCCCGCCGGTGTTGGCCAGTCCGCCGCGGCGCAATCGTTCCAACGCAGCCGCCCGTCGCTCGGCCACCTTGGCCGCCGTCTCGAGATAATGCCCATCCAATCGCATCACCATCAAGAACAGGCCGACATCGACAGCCACTGCCGACAACACGTAGCCCCAAAACAGGGCGTTGTGCTCCCGGGCCGCAATCACCCGGAAAAACCAGCGCAACGGCATCAGCCCGTATTGCAACGCCGGGCTGCTCTCCCACCGCACCAACACAGCCGAGGGATCGTCCAGCCCCCCGGCGGCCCACCAGGCGTAGGTGACGCTGCTGATTAGCGCCAGGAGGATGCCCCACAAGACGACCTGCCGAACCCGGGTGTACGCCCTCTCTTCGATCGCATGGGCCAGTAATGAGAAGGCTGCCGTGAATAATTGGACGAAGTTCAACAGCAGGAGCGTGCCCAGCCAGCCGCCCAGCCAAGTCCCCATCATCGATCGGGCGGCGATCGAGATAAACAGCGACAGCGGAAGGGTCAGCAAGCCCTGAGACACGAGTTTGTAGGTCAGCACTTGCCGACGGGAGAACGGCCCGGCGAAGAGGAACTGTACTTCCGGAAGGGTGAAATTGACCGGACTTTGACTCGGACTGCCAATCACCGACCAGGCACAGTAGAGCAACAATAAGAACGGGCCGAAGCGCTCGACCCAGCCGCTCGCAGCCGTGGCTTGCGGCTTTTGCGACACGATGATTGCTTGCCACAGCACCGTGCCGAACCAAAACAGCATCAGCAGGCCGACGACGACCGTCAGCAAGATGCCGCGCACTGTCCGCAGATTCGAGCCGATGCGGCGGAACCAGGCGCGAATCCGAAGCCCCAGCAGCAGCCACAATGCGCGATTCACAGCTGGGCCTCCGCTGCGGGTTCGGCCAGTGGTTCGCTCGGCCCGGTCAGGCGGAAGAACATTTCCTCCAGCGTCTCGTGACGGCCGTCCTCCGCCATTCTTCGTCGCAGCGCCTCCATGTCGGCATGCAAGACTTGTTGGCCGCGATGAAGGATCAACACCGCCGAACACAAATCCTCGACCAATGTCAGCAGGTGCGAACTAATCATGATGGCGGCCCCTTCGGCTGCTCGCCGCCGAATTGACTCCTTGATCGTCCGGATGCCGTAGGGATCCAAGCCGGTCAACGGCTCATCGAGCATGATGGCTTTGGGTTGGTGCAGGTAGCCGCAGCAAATCGCGACTTTCTGCCGCATCCCGCGCGACAATTCGCTGCACAAGCTATCGCGCTTCTCCAGGAGGTCGAAAGTGCGGAGCAGATCGTCGGCCAGGGGTTGCCAGTCGGTTAGGCGATACGCCGCCGCCACGAATTGCAGGTGTTCCCATATCGTCAATTGGTCGAACAAGCGTGGTTCGTCGGGGATATATGCCAAGGCGGCTTTTGCCCGGATCGGCTCCTCGACCAAATCGTACCCGGCGATCGCCAGGCGGCCCCTCGTTGGCGCAATGATTCCCGCCAAGGCACGCATGGTGGTCGTTTTCCCGGCTCCGTTTGGACCGACCAAACCCAGAATCGTCCCCGGCGGCACCTCGAAGGAAAGCCCGGCCACGGCTCGAGTCTCTCCGTAGTACTTGTGGAAATCCTCTACCAAGAGACTCATACCTGACCTCTCCGCGGTGTCGGCAACGCCCGAGTCATGCCACAAAACCTTACCCCCGGTTCACTCAGAAATCTTAGGGTTTGAACACCTTTGCACCACGAACGAGTTTCGGGCCTCACGAGAAGGAGCCTCTCGGACGTACCGTCGTGATGCGAGGACACGGGGTTTTCCGAGGTTTTTGATTGGACGAATCATTCGGTAAAATATCGCCGGGAGGTGCCGACATGCCCATGCACGATTGGACACGCGTCGAGGCCGGGATTTTCCACCATTTCCATCATGAATGGATCTCGTCCATCAACAATGCCTTGAATCGCGGCCTGCTGCCGCCCAACTTTTACGCGTTGGCCGAGCAGGTCGCTGCGGGGTTCGGACCCGACGTCCTTACTTTGCAAGATCAATCCGTCACGCCGGCCGATTCGGGCGGCGGCATCGCAACCCAGACTCGACCACAAACCAAGCATTTTTCCGAGACTGTTCGCGGCCTTCGGACTCGCCGCAAGAGCCGGGTTGTCGTGCGCCACGTCAGCGGTGATCGGATCGTGGCGATGGTCGAGATCGTATCGCCGGGGAATAAAGAATCGCTCAGTGCTTTTCGGTCGTTCGTCGAAAAGGCCGCGGAGTTATTGGATCAGCAGATTCATTTGCTCCTTCTCGATCCATTCCCTCCCGGCCCGCGCGATCCCAACGGCATTCACGCCGCCATCTGGGAGTATTACGCCGGCGACCTCTTCGAGCTTCCCCCACACGAACCACTGACGTTCGTGTCTTACGAAGTCTCCTATTTGGTACGAGCGTATGTCGAAACCTTCGCGGTGGGCGACCGATTGCCCGACATGCCGTTATTCCTAGCTCCCGAGTTCTACATCCAACTGCCGCTCGAGGCGATGTATCAGGCGGCGTGGGAGACGGTTCCTGCCCGTTGGCAACGTGTCATCGCCCCAGGATGAGGGCGACGGGGATGATTCGTCGCGTCGGGGCCAACTCGGTTTTGGCCGAATCGCAGGGCCGAATTATTGGCCCCTCTGCCGGGCCTGTCGCAGGAGGCACGGGTCGGTTGCTTGCGGCCACCTGCCCCCCCGCCCGATGAGGCCGTCCGTCTCCGGTTGCTCCAAGTTGCCTGCTGGCGGTTGCTTTCACGAGCGACCGGGATTTTCCGACGAGCGTGCCCATAATAACAGAGGCGGTTGCCCCACCACAGTGTCGGAGTTTTCTCACT
>JAOAAM010000315.1 GCA_026418875.1 Gemmataceae bacterium
CGATGGTGCCGCCCAAGAACTCCAGGATGCCACGTTCGATTGGCTCTCCCGCCACGGGCAAAACCCATCGTGCCGTCACGCGAACCAACTTGGACTCCGCCATTCCACTCCTCAACGTGGGTTCAATCCCCTCCGACCCACCTCCGAACCCGGTTCGATCGATGACGATCGGTTCCGGCGTCGCTTTGTTGATTGCAACAACAGACCCCATGGTTTTCAAGGACGATGGTCTGATGTTCCGCGGATTTCGACCGTCGCTCGATCAACCTGCACGAGGCCATGTTGAAATCCGTTGATTCAGCCGCGACAATGATGACGCGGGGAAGACCGAGCCAGCGGAGTGAACAGCCGTGAGTCGCCAGCGACAAGTCCTGCCATGGCAAACGTGGGTTGTGGTCGTCGTTCTCGGATCGTTCGCGACCTTGCGCGGAGCCGAGCCGCCGCCGCCGATGCCTCGCAGCTACGAAATTCCTTACAAGTTGACCGCCACGAATCACGTCATGGTTCGGCTGAAGCTGAACGGCAAAGGCCCGTTCAACTTCATCATGGACACCGGGGCACCCGCCATTTTTTGTGCCACCAAGGTCGCCCGGAAGGCCGGAGTCGAGCCGAAACGCGATGGCTGGGGAACTTTCGACACACTCGAACTCGAGGGCGGTTTGAAACTTGAACGAGTCGCGGCCAGGATTGACGACCCCTTCCAGCTCGAAGGTATGAACAGCCTAGGCATCGCGGGGGTCGAACTTCACGGCATGATCGGCTACAACCTGTTGGCGCGATACCGAGTGACCTACGACTTCACCAGCGACAAGCTCGTTCTGACAGAACTACCGGGTTTTGAACCCGGCGAAGTGCCCTCGTTTGGGGGTGGCGGACAAGGCGGGCTGGAAATGATCGGCACGATGATGAAGTTCCTGGCCCCCCTGATGAATTTTAAAGGCCCGCCTGAGCGCCGGCCCCGCGGTTACTTGGGAGTCGAACTCGAGGAGAAAGAGGGCGTCGTGGTCACGGCGGTCTACCCCGACAGCCCCGCGGAGAAGGCGGGGATTCGGATCGGAGACCGGATCACGGCCATCGCCGGGCGAAACATGTCCACCGTCGCCGAGGTACTCAAGGCGATGGCTCGCTTTTCGCCCCAGGATTCGGTGGAAATGACCCTCGAACGTCAGGGGGAGACCACGACGCGAACCGTCCGATTGGGAAGGGGCTTATAGATGCGGCGGATGCTCTCACCTCGATTGACCGCGGCGCTATTCTCTTTGGTCGCTGTCCTCGGTCTCCGGGCCGACGACTCTGCGCGATCACCGCAAAGCGTCCCGTTTGAGCTGCTCCCCTCGAAGCACATGGCGGTCCAAGTCAAAATCAACGGGAAAGGCCCGTACCGCCTGGTGTTTGATACCGGCGCACCGATGATGCTCATCACGATGCGCGCCGCCAAGGACGCCGGGCTAGTCAAGCGGGACGCGCGGCCGTTGGGCGCTGGCCTATTTAGTTTCATGGGTGAGCCGACGACGATTAAAGACTTCGAGATGGGCGGCCTGAAGGCGGAAAACGTCGCGACGGTCGTCATGGATCACCCGACGGTCAAAGTGATGGAGGAGCTATTTGGCCGATTAGACGGGATCGTGGGTTTCCCCTTCTTCGCCCGCTACCGCATGACCATCGATTATCAGGCCAAAACGATGTCGTTTGAGCCAGTCGATTTCAAGCCGACGAACATCTTCGACTCGCTCATGAACATCTTGATGGCGGATCCGAAAACACGGAATGCCCCCAAGGTTTTGGCCCCCTTGGCCCAGTGGGGGTTGATGGTGGACAAAGGCACCGAGGACGACGAGCCGGGAGTCGAGGTCCGCCGCGTCTTCCGGAATGGACCAGCAGCGCAGTCGGGGTTGCGTGAGGGCGACCGGATCCTGACGGTCGATGGTCGTTGGACCGACAGTGTAATCGACTTTTACGAAGCCGCCGGGCACGTCCAACCGGGTAAATCCGTCCCTTTAAAAATCCAGCGGGGCAGCGAAACAAGAACCATCCAGTTGACCCCGAAACGCGGTTTGTGAGGATTGAAGACGGTCGTATTGTTTCGCCCGCCAAGGGGATCATCCCAGCTTGGGCGGCTTTCGACGAGTGACTTCGTTGACGAGGAACAGGGAGTCCCGCATCCCATGCGACGACAAACGATTGGATTGATGATCCTGCTGTCCGTCTCTTCGACCGGATTGATTGGGGCAGAGAAAGAGGTCGCGCTCGATTTTCGCCTGCCCGATGTGAGGACGGGCCGACCTGTCTCTTTGGCCGATTTTGTCGAGAAAAAGATCGTCGTGGTCGCGTTTCTCGGCACGGCATGCCCGGTGAACAACGCCTACATGCCGACACTGCTCCGCCTAGCACGACAATATGAAGCGAAGGGGGTGCAGTTCGTCGGCATCAATGCGAATCCGGGTGAAGAGCCGTCCGAAGTCGCCGCACATGCAAACAAGCACGGGTTGCCCTTACCCGTGTTGAAGGATTCACAAGGCAAGGTCGCAGACCAGTACGAGGCCCGGCGAGTCCCCGAAGTTTTCGTGCTCGACCAGAAGCGGAGCATTGCTTACCGTGGTCGGATCGACGACCAATTCGGGATCGACTACCGGCGAGCCAAGCCGACCAGCCATGAACTGGTGGATGCAATCGAAGCAATCTTGGACGGACAGTCGGTCCCTGTGGCACGGACCGAGGTGGCCGGTTGCCTCATCACTCGCCGCAAGCCCGCCGAGACGAGCAGCGGTGTCACGTACACGAAGCAAGTCTCTCGCATCTTGCAAAAACATTGCCAGGAGTGTCATCGCCCGGGCCAGATCGGGCCGTTCTCATTGCTGACTTACGAGCAAGCGGCCAATTGGTCGGCCATGATTCGGGAGGTTGTGGAAGAGAAACGGATGCCACCTTGGTTTGCCGACCCGAACATCGGTCATTTCAAAAACGACCGCAGCCTGCCGAAGGAGGATCGCGAGGCGTTGTTGGCTTGGATCGACGCCGGATGCCCCGAGGGTGACCCCCGCGACCTGCCTGAAGCTGTGGCCTGGCCCGAGGGCTGGCGGATCGGCACGCCGGATGTCGTCTTCGAAATGCGTCAGGCGTATCCGGTGCCGGCCGAGGCGCCACGGGGCGGAGTGCCGTACAAGTACTTCGTCATCGACACGAACTTCGATGAAGACATGTGGGTCGAACGCGCCGAAGCCCGCCCCGGCGCGCCCGAGGTCGTACACCACATCATCGCCTTCGTCGTGCCACCGCTCGGATCGAACGATCCGACTCCGGTCGGTCCGCCACTGCTGCCGCCCCTCGTCGCCAATGCCAAGAAAGCGACCGTGTTGTGCGGCACGGCACCGGGCGACATGCCCACCATCCTTCCCCCAGGCTACGCCAAGCGTGTCCCAAAGAAAGCCAAAATTGTGCTGCAAATGCATTACACCCCGAACGGGAAAGCCCAATCGGATCGTTCAAAGATCGGCTTGATCTTCGCCAAGGAGCCGCCGCGCTATCACGTTCACACGGTTCCGATCATGAACGGGCAATTCGCCATCCCGCCGGGGGCATCCAACCACCGCGTCGAATCGTGGGGCCCGACCGACGCCCATTTCCAACTCACCGGCTTTCCCACGGACGTACACATCGTCAGTTTCATGCCGCACATGCACCTGCGAGGAAAGGATTTCTTCATCGAGGCCGTTTTCCCCGATGGAAAACGGCAAGCGCTGCTGAACGTTCCTCGGTACAACTTTAATTGGCAAAACGCCTACGTCCTCGCCGAGCCACTATTTCTGCCCAAAGGCTCGATGTTGCACTGCATCGCGCACTTCGACAACTCCGCGAACAATCCGAACAACCCCGACCCGACTCGGACAGTTCGCTGGGGCGATCAGACGTGGCAGGAGATGATGATCGGCTGGACCGATTTTGCGGTCGAGCGGGAGACCAAAGCGAAGGATTAATCGATCCGGCCGAACTCACGACCTCACGGTAAGCGGTAGAAGGCAGCCGCTCCCGGCGATAGAATGACGAAACGTTGTCCCCGGCGACCGTCATTCGAAACAGAGAGGAACACCGCGCATGAGTTCGGCCACGCCGACGCTTCCGAAATGTGACATTGCCAACCCGAAGCTGGCCCCGCAGGGTAAGCGGCGTATCCTATGGGCCGACCAAGACATGCCCGTGTTGGCTCGCATCCGGGAGCGATTCGCCAAAGAAAAACCGTTGCAAGGCCTGCGGATGGCCGCTTGCTTGCACGTCACCGCCGAGACGGCGAATCTCGCGCGAACGCTGCAGGCCGGCGGGGCGGACCTCGTGCTGATCGCTTCCAATCCGCTCTCGACGCAAGACGATGTCGCCGCCAGCCTCGTTCACGATTTCGGCATCAGCGTGTTCGCGATCCATGGCGAGTCGACCGACGTCTATTACAAACATGTCGCCGCAGCCTTGGCACATCAACCTAACGTCACGATGGACGATGGAGCCGATCTGGTCAGCGCCATGATCTTCATCGCTTGGGATCGGTTGGATGATGTCCATCCCCAAGTTCGGGAATGGGCCTCGACGATTCCCCCTGCCGAACGGAGTTCCCGCTTTGCGAATGTCATTGGCAGCATGGAAGAGACCACCACGGGCGTCATCCGGCTTCGGGCGATGGAGAAGGATGGGGTCCTGAAATTCCCCGTCATTGCCGTCAAC
>JAOAAM010000362.1 GCA_026418875.1 Gemmataceae bacterium
GTGGACAACGACCCCAACCTCGAGCAGCGGCTGCTGGATGAGGAACGGGCGATCCTTGATCGTCTCGCGGCAGCCGAAAATCGGGTGCGTGAGATCGACGCCCGCATCCGCAACCTGGAAGACTCCCGCCGATTAGCGATCACCTTGCAACAGAACTTGCTGTTCCAAGCGCAAACCCGCATACAAGAAGCCGAACAGGCGCTTCTGGAAGCGCAAGCGGTCTACGATGCCGCCGAGCCGAACTACCGCCGACAGAAAGAACTGTTTGAAAGCCCAAAAGGCAGCCTGACGTCGGAGCGGGAAGTCGAACTGGCCCGGCAGGCGTTGGACACGGCCCGAGCAAAATTGAAGCAAGCTCAAGCGCGGGTCGATTTGGCCAAAGCCGGCGAGCAGTTTGCCCGGGACTCGATCGACCGGATTGATGCGGACACGGCGGCGATGATCAACGCCGAGCGGGCCGCCCGACAGGCCGCCGAAGCCGAGGTAGCGACGGTCCGCCGCGATAAGGCCCAAATCGAAGTCCGCATTGCGCGGCAAAGGGCGCAATACATCGACGCCCCGGTCGACGGGACCGTGTTTCGCCTCTTAGCGAACGCGGAACAGGGGGGCATTCTGGTTCGACCGGGGGAACGCTTGGCGGTGCTGGTTCCTGATGTAAGCGTCTTGACAGAGGGGGACTACCCCGGTATTGTCACCGAGCTTTTTATCGACGGGAACGACCTGCCGCTGGTACGTAAGGGGGATCGGGTTCGGCTCCAGTTCGAGGGCTGGCCCGCCGTCCAGTTCGTCGGCTGGCCGTCCGTCGCCCGGGGCACCTTCGGGGGGAAGGTGTACCTGGTGGACCCGACGTCGGATGAGAAGGGCCGATTCCGCATCCTGGTGGAGCCTGACCCGGATGACGAGCCTTGGCCCAACGAAGATTACTTGCGACAGGGGGTCCGTGCCCAGGGGTGGGTCTTGCTGCAACAAGTGTCGGCTGGATACGAATTGTGGCGGCAGTTGAATGGCTTCCCGCCCATTCGTGACCCGGAGGACAAGGTGGCCAGCAAGCCTTTGGGGCCGATCCAGAGGAAATGACATGCACCGGCAGGGCGCACGGAAGCGCTGGGTTTTGGGGGCAGCGCTGGTTGTTGCGGCAGGTTGCACCTCGCCCATCCCACCATACCAAGGAATCCGTCGTCCCTACGCCCCGCCCCAGCTTCCTCCGCCGGTCGCGCAGGAGAAGACCCTGCCCCAACCGCCGCCACAACGGCCCGATCCGCCGCAACCCACGCCCGAAACCCTCGGCTTGGAAAATGTGCTGGCGAGCGTGGAACGCCATTATCCCCTGCTGCTCGCCGTCGCCCAGGAACGAGTCATTGCCTCGGGACAACGGTTGTCGGCCGAGGGAGTCTTCGACGCCAACTTCCGCTTGCGTGAGTCGCTCCAAGGTGGCTCATTCGACAACCACCGCCTGGATATGGTGTTGGAGCAAGCGACGCCCTTTAGCGGTTTGGCACTGTTTGGCGGCTATCGCTTCGGATTCGGTGATTTCCCAATCTACTACGGCGACCGGAAGACCAGTACGGGAGGCGAATTCCGTGGCGGCCTCGTGTTGCCGCTGTTACGCGACAGTGCCATCGACCGCCGCCGGGCCAGCCTGCGGCAAGCCCAAATTCAGGAAAACCTTGCCGATCCGCTGATCCAGCGTGCTCGGCTCGACTTCCTCCGCGCTGCCACTCGGGCCTACTGGGCGTGGGTCGCCGCCGGGGAGCAGTATCGCGTGGCCGAAGCCTTGCTGAAACTGGCACGAGATCGACAAGAGGGATTGGAGGAACAAGCCCGGCGAGGTCAGATCAGCGACTTCGTGGCGATCGACAATAGCCGGTTGATCGTCGAGCGCGAGGGGACATTGATCGCCGCGGAGCGGCGCTGGCAACAGACCGCTTTTGAGTTGTCCCTCTTCTGGCGGGATGAGAACGGAGAACCGATCACGCCGCGGGGCAGTCAATTGCCGCCCGGTTTCCTGAGCGTCGTAGCCCCACCGCCTCCAGACCCCGATGTGAACGCCCCGGTGCAAGAGGCGTATGCCCGTCGGCCGGAATTGCTCCGATTGCAGTTGCAAAAAGAGCGGGTCGCCGTCGAACTCCGGCTGGCGGAAAACCAACTGCTCCCCGCCATCAACCTCTCGTTGGTCGGTGCCCAGGATGTTGGCAAAGGGAAATCCGGCACTGGGCCAAACGCCCCCGATGAAGGTTTGCTCGAGGGCGCCGTCACCGTGGACCTGCCCTTGCAACGGCGTGATGCCCGGGGCCGAGTCATTACCGCGCAGGGGCAACTGGGACAGTTGCTGGCGCAAGAGCGCTTCGCCCGGGACTTGATTGCCGTCGAGGTGCGCGACGCCGTCTCGAACTTGGTGCAAACGTATCAACGATTGGATCGAGCCAGGGAAGAGCAGCGTGTTGCCGAGCGTGTCGCCGAGTTGGAGCGGGACCGCTTCCGAGCGGGTGCCGCCACGTTGCTCGAGGTAAATCTCCGGGAGTTGACGGCAGCGGCCGCCCAGTCCAAGGTGGTCGATACGCTCGCGGATTACTTCCGTGCCTGGGCCGATTTCCGCATCGCCTTGGGCCTGTCCCCCGAGTGAGGACGCCGGTTCGGTTTCATTTCGTAAAATCTCCGACATGGACCGAGCCGAACAAGTTCGCCGAATCATCGACGTCGGCGTGGTGGCGATCCTGCGCTCCGCCGACGCCTACCAGCTCGTGGATGTGGCCCGGGCGCTTGCCGATGGCGGCGTGCCTGTCATCGAAGTGACCATGACCGTTCCGCATGCCCTGAACGTCATCCATCAGGTGCATGAGACACTGGGTAAACGGGTAATGTTGGGTGCCGGGAC
>JAOAAM010000461.1 GCA_026418875.1 Gemmataceae bacterium
AGATGTGTATAAGAGACAGGGTCCGCACTGCTCCCGGAATGACGGTCTACTTCGGGCGCGAACTTCCCCCCGATGCCGATGACTTGCTCCTCAACGCACTCAGCGAATCGGGATTGAATCTGCCCGTCATCGCCAAGCCAACCTACGAAGGCTCCAGCAAAGGCGTCCGACAGAGGTGCCTGGTGCAGCGACCCGGCGACCTGCGGGTCGTCGTCGAAGAACTCTGGCGCTGGTATCGGCAGCCGGTGCTCATCGAAGAATTCATCGACGGCGAAGAACTGACCGTGGGCCTGGTCGGCAACGACCCGCCGCAAGTGCTCGGCATCCTGCGCATCATCCCGAAAGACCCCGCCGAGCCTTTCGTCTACAGCTTAGAAGTGAAGCGGGATTGGCAGAATCGGGTTCGGTACGAGGCACCGGCACGGTTGCCGACGGAAGTGGAAGCGGCGGTCACCGAAGCCGCCTTGGATGCCTTCGATGCTCTCGGATGCCGTGACGTGGCCCGGCTCGATTTCCGCTTGCGTGACGGCACGCCTTACTTCATCGAAGCCAATCCGCTACCCGGGTTGAATCCCGATCATAGCGACCTGGTCATCCTGGCGCGAGGCGTCGGGGTGAGTTACGACCAACTCATCGAGCGAATTTTCGTATCGGCCCTGGAGAGGACCCAGCGCTGAAAGGACGGTTCGGCATCCGCGCCAACCGTTGACAATCATGGCCGCAACGCGAATCTTGATCGTCTACAATGCCCCCGTCCTGCCGATCGGGCATCCGGAATCGGCCAGCGAGGTCGACGTCTTGGAGAACGTGGACGAAGTCGCTCGGGTTTTGAGCGAGGCGGGCTACGTGGTCTCCCGGTTTGGCGTCGGCCGCGACCTGGCCCCCTTGCTCGACCTGCTTACCGTCAATCCACCCGATGCCATCTTCAATCTCTTTGAAGGTTTGGCCGACCGACCCTTCACCGAAGAGGTGGTCGCCGGCATTTACGAGTGGTTCGATATCCCATTCACCGGGTCTCCCTCCTTGACGCTGGCCCTGGCGCGAGACAAGCGCCGAACCAACTTGCTGCTCCGCGGTGCCGGCCTGCCCGTGGCAAGGAGTTTCTTCGTGGATCGCTTGCCGGTGCCTGAATGTCCGCTCCCCTGGCCGGTCATCGTCAAACCGGCTGGCACGGATGCCAGCCTCGGCATCGAGCAAAGCAGTGTCGTGGAAAGTCAGTCAGCCCTCGAAGAGCAGGCTTCCCGGGTACTATCGCGTTACGGGCCGGCGATCGTCGAGGAATACATCCCCGGGCGTGAGTTCCTCATGCACATCGTCGAGGGGGCACCGGATGCCTCGGGCCGTTGCGTGCCGTTGGTCCTTCCTCCCGGCGAGGTCGTGTTCCTGAACAAGAACGAATGGCCGATCTACACCTACCGAGCCAAATGGGACCGCACGGGGCCGGAGTTCGCCCTGGCGGACATCCGCTCGGCTGTCGTTTTACCCCCCGATTGGCACCAACGCATGGTGGAATTGTGCCGCGCCGCCTACCAGGTCTTGGGATGCCGCGACTACGCCCGGATCGACATCCGCATGACTCCCGAGGGCAACCCCTACATCCTAGAGGTGAATCCCAATCCCTTTCTGACGCACGAGATTATCTACGAGGTCCTAAACGCCATCGGACGAGATCACGGTCAGTTCCTGCTCGATCTGGTTCAAGCGGTCTTGACTCGCCGACCGCACTCGGTTCACTAGGGAGGTGCCATGATTGTCCCGCTGTCGCGACCTTTCGTCGCTCGCCCCGGCGCTCCGACCGTGGAGCGCGTGGATCGGCGAATCTTCTGGTTGACTTACTTCCATCATTGCCTCGCCTGCCACTTCTGCCACGATTCGTGTTGCCAATACGGTTGCACGGTGGATGAGGAGCACACCCGGCGGCTGTTGGCCGAGGCCGACACCTTGCAACAGGCCTTGAATCTGCCGGTTGACCAATGGTTCACCGACGAATGGTGCGAGGATGCGGATTACCCCGGCGGCCGCTGTACCCGCACCCAAGTGCGTGAGACGCCCAAGGGGCCATTGTGCGTCTTCGCCGATCCGGTGGGTCGCGGATGTCGCCTGCACGGGCTGGCCTTGCAACTCGGCCGCGACGTCCATGACTTCAAACCGATGGTGTGCAGCCTGTTCCCCGTGCTGTTCGAGGGCGGAACTTTGGTTGTCCCCATCGAGGTCGAGGACGAGACATTGATCTGCCGCGGCTCGGGCGTGACCCTGTATCGTGGCGCGCGGTCCGATTTGGAGTATTATTTTGGGACGGAACTGGTCGCGGAGCTGGATCGCCTGGAGGGCGACGCCTTGGCGGAGGCGCAACGCCAAGGTCTGGTCGCCTTGCCGTTGGTCTCGGCATGAAGGTTGATCGAGCCGCTACGTCCCCTCCGCGATCTGGCCTCGGGCAAGGTTCGGCGATATTGAAATTGCTTGACATTGCCGAATCTTCCAAGAAGAATAACGTTCGATGCTCGGCGGAACCGCCCTCGGCTTTTGCGCCATGCCGATCCGGATCTGGTCCGGGCTTTTCTCGGAGACGTTGCATGAGTTCGCAACCCCGCCGGCGTCGCCTGGAACTCGAAGAAGTCGGCGACGTGACCGTGGTCAATTTCGTCGACAAAAAAATTCTCGACGAGCAGAACATCCAGATCATCGGCGAACAGTTGTTCGACCTGGTGGATAACCAGCAAAAGCGAAAGATCTTGCTGAATTTCGGGAACGTCGAATTCCTCTCGAGCGCGGCATTGGGCAAATTGATCACGCTGAACAAGAAGGTGCAAACGGCCGGCGGGAAACTGGTCATGTGCAACATCGCTCGAAGCATCATGGAGGTCTTCGAGATCACCAAGCTCGACAAGATGTTCAAGATCTTCCCCGACGAGCAAGCAGCGTTGCAGGCCTTCTAAAGCCGATGGGCCGACCGAATGGGCACGGCGGACGAGGGCATATCGGATTCCCATGATGGCGTGGATGCCAGATAGGATGGCAGATCACTAGTTACCGGTCTTCGTTCCGCCATGAACCAACCGGACTCGCCCCATTATCCGACCAGGGTTTCCATCCCCAGCGACCTGGAGGAGGCACGTCAACTCCAGGATCAAATCGAACAACAGCTGATGGAAGTGGGTGGCTTCTCCGAGGCGGAGATCTTCGCCATCAAGCTCGCGCTCGAGGAGGCGTTGGTCAATGCCATCAAGCACGGCAATCAGATGGATCGCTCGAAAATGGTCCACGTCGCGTTTCGCCTGGAAACCGGCCGCTTCGACATTCAGATCGCCGACGAAGGACCCGGTTTCGATCCCGACGATGTCCCCGATTGCACGGACCCGGAGAACCTGGAACGACCCTGCGGCCGCGGCTTGCTCCTGATGCGCCATTACATGAATCGCATCGACTACATTCCCCCGGGGAACATCGTGGTCATGAGCAAGTGGTCGAAAAACGGGCAAGCCTGACTTGGCCGCTCCATCGTCCGTTGTTGCCCGAGGCCCGCTCCCCCTGGCCGATGCCCCGCCATTTCTCGATCGTTGACTCAGGCTCCCTTATCCGTGTTTGTTCGGATTCATGGCCAAAGGTTCTGAATACGATACGCCCATGATGCAGCAGTACCGGGCGGCGAAGGATGCCCACCCGGACATGCTGTTGCTGTTTCGCATGGGCGACTTTTACGAGACGTTCGGCGACGATGCCGAGCTTCTGGCCCGCCTCTTGGACTTGCGCTTGACCAGCCGCGACTCCGCCATCCCGATGGCCGGTTTCCCCTTCCACCAACTCGAGCGCTACCTGCAAAAGCTGCTGCAAGCGGGGCATCGCGTCGCCATTTGCGATCAGGTCGAGGAGGCATCGCAGGCCAAGGGCCTGGTGCGAAGGGAAGTCACCCGCGTCGTCACGCCTGGCACCATCACCGAAGATGAACTCCTCGATCCCCGACAAGCGAATCACCTGGCCGCGTTGCATGGCGATGGCACCCGGGTGGGCCTGGCATGGTTGGATTTGACGACGGGCGGCTTCTGGGCCACGGACCTGAACTCCTCGAGCCTCGCCGACGAATTGAACCGCCTTCGACCGGCCGAATGCCTGATCGCGGACCATCGGCTCGAATTCTGGCGCGAGCAACTAGCGCCGGCGGCCACCGGCACCTTGGTCGCCCGACCGGATTGGACATTCGACGACGCGACGGCTCGGGAGACCTTGAAGGCACAGTTCGGCGTCCACACCCTGGCGGGCTTCGGCTTCGACGACCAGCAACCATGCCTCACCGCCGCCGGGGCCATCCTGTGTTATTTGAAAGAGACGCTCCGCACGGCCTGCCCCCACCTGCGTCGACTCCAACCCCATCACCCCGAGCGTGTGCTGCAACTCGATGAGGTGACTCGCCGCAGCCTGGAACTGACCCGGACCTTGCGTGACAACAGCCGCGATGGGTCGCTATTGAGTGTGGTCGACAAAACCGTGACGGCGATGGGGGCAAGGCTGCTGCACGATTGGCTGATCAGCCCCCTGACCGACCGGGAAGCCATCGCCGAGCGGCACGATGCCGTCGCCGAGTTGCTGAACGATACCGGCGGGCGTCTGGAGTTTCGCGCTCATCTGTTGGAGGCCGCCGACCTGCAACGCCTGACGGCTCGGGTCGGCAC
>JAOAAM010000494.1 GCA_026418875.1 Gemmataceae bacterium
GGTAAATGATGGCCGGGGCGATCATTCCGCCCAGCGCGGCCATCACCGGCAGGGCCGCCTTCCGCCACTCCCGCAACTCGCCCGTCACAATCTCGCGCTTGATCTCCAGCCCTACGACGAAAAAGAACAGCGTCATCAGGGCATCGTTCACCCACAACAGGAGCGACAGTTCGAGTTTGAAGCCGTTGAACGTGATCGCCGCAGGCGTCTCCCAGAACGCTTTGTATTTCTCACCCCAATGCGAGTTCGCCAAGGCCAGGGCGATAAACGTGGCGATGAGCAGGATGATGCCGCCGGAGGTCTCCGTCTCGAAGAACCGGCGGAACGGTTGCATGATCCGCCGCATCGCTTGTGCCGGCGCTCTCACAGGTCGGGACGTCTTGACCATGTTCGCTCCTGAGGTTGTGTCCGAGTTGACATCCTCGCTGGGGCATCCAACAGTCGCATGTGGGCAATTTTAGCTCGACGAGGTACGATTCTATGCACCCGCACGACTTCGAACTGCGCACCATGCCGCTGCCTCAACTCATCCCCGCACCCTACAACCCTCGCCGCCCGCTCTCGCCCCAATCCCCAGCCTATCGCCGACTCGAGCGCAGCTTACGCGAGTTCGGGCTGGTCGAGCCTCTGATCTGGAATGAGACCACCGGGCACGTCGTTGGCGGACATCTCCGCTTGTCCATCCTCAAAAAACTGGGTGTGACCGAAGTACCCGTCTCCGTCGTCCGCCTCAGCCCCGAACGTGAGAAAGCCCTGAACATCATCTTGAACAACCGCGAGGCTCAAGGTCGCTTCGACCCGGACTCCCTGCGGTCTGTCCTTGAAGACTTGCACGGCTTGCCCGAGTTCGACCTCACGGGCTTCGACTCCGCCGATCTGAAGTCGCTGCGACTGGAGCCTGTGACAGAACTGGCACCGTTGCCACCGCCGGACCAATTAGAGCTGATCGTCGAGGTTCCCCGAGAAAGCTATGAGACGATCCAGAGCCGGCTCGATGAATTGGTTCGAGAATTCGACCTGGTCTGCCATGTCCGAGGGTTGTGATTCGACCGGACCACGGCGATCCGCAGTTTGGCCTGTCAGGTCAGGGTGATTTCATGCTGGCTGAGCCGCTCGCAACCGTTGGCCGTGATGCGGTAGTTGTGCTCGATGCGGATGCCGCCGATTCCCTCGACATAAAGGCCCGGCTCCAGCGTGATGATGTCGTTTTCCAGGAGTGTCTCGCAAGAGTGTCGGACGAGGAATGGCGCCTCGGGGTGCGA
The DNA here is from genome assembly GCA_026418875.1 of Gemmataceae bacterium. Lineage (GTDB taxonomy): Bacteria > Planctomycetota > Planctomycetia > Gemmatales > Gemmataceae > CAKZUU01. Next base: position 1,263 of record JAOAAM010000494.1, read on the forward strand.
CAGACCCAAGCCGTGGCCGACATGGTGCCCGAAGTGTTCCTCCATGCCCACCGCTGCGAAAACGCCCCGCACCGCATCGTCCACAGTCTGGCAAGCGACTCCCGCCCGCAACAACGCCTCCCCCGCTTGCATGGCCGACAGGCAGAGGTCGAACAATCGCTGCTGTTCGGCGGTGGGCTTTCCGCCGACGACCAACGTGTTCGTAAAGTCACAACGGTATCCGCCGAGCACGACGGAAAAGTCGAGGATGAACATGTCCCCCGCTGCCAGCCGACGTTGCGTCGGGGGACCACCCCGACGGCTCGCCCCAGGCGAAACGGCGAAGTCGCCATAGACGATCACCGCGCGACCCACGGCCTGCATGCAGGCCGACTGCACACCCAGGTAGACATCCAATTCCGTCATCCCCGCGGCGATGTGCTGTCGCGCCCAAGCGAATCCTGCCTCGGCGGCCCGAGCACAGCGCTTCATCAACTCGATTTCATCGGCATCCTTCTGCCGTCGCATCCGGGCCAGTGTCGTGACGACGACTTCCGCCCAGGGGTCGCCGGGCCGATCATGCAGCCGGAACTCGCCGTTGTCGGAGACCGCACGAACCAGGGCAAGCCGCCGCGGGACCGACGGTGCCGACTGCCCGTCGTACCATGGCACGACGCGGACTTCGTCGGCATGGGCGGCTTTGACCGAGTCCGGCAACCGATTCTCATGCCACAAGGTACACGATCCGTCCCGACGGACCTCGAGGATCCCGCCGTAGTCGAATCCGAGGCTGAAGGGATCGACGTGGAAGTTGGCCAAGTACATCAAGTGGGCGGGGTCGGCGAGGAGCAGGCGGTCGGCGGGGAGTCGATCCCCGAGGTAATGCCAGAGTCGCTGCCGTCGCTGCCGACACCCTTCTGCGGTCAGCATGGTCCCATCTCGTCGGTTGGGGGCGATTGCCTGGCTGCATCAGCCAGATTGTTCGTAGAAAACGGAGTCGATCGCGATGGCCGCCGAAAGCAGCAAAATTTTCGCGATGGGTTGATCCCTCAAATCATCGGCGATCGAGACGACGTATTTGTCGGCCGAGGTGAACAGCTCTTTCGCCAGGCCGGCCCACTTTTTCGTGACATGACCGAGTTCCTGTCCACTGGGGGTGACAAACTTGAAGTCCCAGCCGTGCCACTTCCCTTTCACCTCGGCGACCTGCTGATCTCGGTCGTCGTAGACGTAGAAGCCGCCCCCCAGCGAAATCAGTTTGGCCTTAAAGTAGCCGAGGCGGCGATTCTCCGCATCGTAGACTTCGACGATGGGTCGGAAAAGCGCGAAGGGTTTTTTCAGGATGGCCACTGTGGCTTCGCTCGGATGCTCGCGGATTTCGAAGCTGGTGGGCATCAGCTTCTTGGTGACGATCCAACGCAGGGTTTTCATCCAGCCCGGGATACGTTCTTCAGCGACTCCGACCTGTTCGCCCGTGTCGGCGTCAAAAACGTCGTAAACGTCAATCGTCTTGAAAATCGCCGCGCGTTCCACCACCAGAAAGTTCTGCACTTCGAGCATCGAACCACCCCCCTGGGCTTTTGTTGAAGAAAGTGTTACGATCGCCCGCCCGCCACTACAACACCCATGTTATGTCCAGGCACCGACTCGACGAGGCAACTCGTCGCAGGGGGCTTCCACCGTTCAATCAACAGTGTTGCTGGTGTCTGGCGGTTGCGGTTGGAGTCGTGTTGAACAAGTGAGTCGACCTGGAGTCACCGTGGCTTCGCCGATCTTGGATAAGCGTGAGGAGCGCATTCGCTCGATGTTTCGCGCGATCGCTCCATGGT
>JAOAAM010000515.1 GCA_026418875.1 Gemmataceae bacterium
AGGTACTGCTCCGGGATACACCCGCCGCTGGGGCCGCCGGTCTGAACGGCTTTGAAACGTTTGCCCCCCGGAATTCCGCCGCCGATGTGGAAAACGATCTCGCGAAGGGTTGTGCCCATCGGGACCTCGATGAGTCCGGTGTTGACGACGGCACCGCTGAGGGCGAACACCTTGGTCCCCTTGCTGGTGGCTGTTCCTATCGAGGCGAACCAGTCGGCCCCATTCAGACAGATGGGAGCGATGGCGGCAAGCGTCTCGACGTTGTTGATCAGCGTTGGTTTCCCGAACAAGCCGACCTCCGCGGGATAGGGCGGCCGCGGCCGGGGCATCCCCCGACCTCCTTCGATCGAGGCGATCAAGGCCGTCTCCTCGCCGCAGACGAAGGCACCCGCACCGATCCGGACCTCGACGTGGAACTCGAATTTCGTACCCAACACGTTCTTGCCGAGGATACCTCGCCGGGTCGCTTGCTTGACGGCCATGTCCAGGCGATGCACCGCCGTCGGATACTCGCCGCGGACGTAGATGTACCCGTGACTTGCTCCGACGGCGTAACCGGCGATGGCCATGCCTTCCAGCACCCGATGTGGGTCGGACTCCATGATGGCGCGATCCATATACGCCCCGGGGCCGCCCTCGTCCCCGTTGGCGATGACGTATTTCTGCCCTCCAGGCGCTTTGCGGACGAGGTTCCACTTCACGCCGGTGGGATAACCAGCCCCCCCTCGGCCACGCAAGCCGCTCCGCGTAATCTCGTCGCAGACCCGCGCAGGGTCCCATTCACGCAGAACCTGGGCCAAGGCTTGGTAGGCACCGGCGGCGACCGCGTCCTCGAGCCGCTCCGGATTGATGACGCCGCAGTTGGAAGTCACAATCCGCAGTTGTTGGGCGAAGAATGGGTCATCGGCGGGAACGACGTGTCGATGATCGATGACGCCTTGGACTGCGGACGGGGCGAGTTCCGGCGTGAGTTGCTGATACGTTCGAGTGCGCTCCCCCTGTTTGACCCACGCCAAAGGCCCCCGGCTACAAGGCCCCATGCAGCCGACGGGGAAGACATCGGCGCTAGGGGCGGCGGCCTTGAGCGCCTCCAAAACCGCTGCCGAGCCGCTCGAAAGGCAACCGCTGCTCATGCAGCAACCGATTCGCACCGGGTGCGATTCGAGGCGCCGGCGTTCCGTCTCCCCACACTCAAGAAGTTCCGTTTCAGTCATGTCGAGACTCGCTCGGCCGTGGTCAGGGATTGCAACATTTGGACCAGCGTGTTCGGCTCCGCCTTGCTGACGGTGACATCATCGACGATCGCCACCGGGGCCAGCCCGCAGCTGCCGACACATCGGGCCACGCTCAGGCTGAGTCTGCCATCTTTCGTGACCCCACCGGCTTTAACCTGGAACGCTTGTTCGACTGCGGCGACCAGATCCGCGGCCCGTTTGACGAAACACGCGGTCCCCAAGCACACGGTACAAGAATGTTCCCCTTTTGGCGTCAACGAGAAGAAATGATAAAACGTCGCGACGCCGTACACCTTGCTCGGCGGGAGGTCCAGTTCGCGGCAGACTTGGCGGAGGATCTGCGGCGAGAGGTAACCGTACAACTCCTGGGCCGTGTGCAAGACTTCGATGAGGGCATGGCGATCACGGCCATGACGTCGCAGGGCCGCCTCGAACATTTTCTGGCGTTTATCGACTGCCGCCGCCGTGGGAGTCATGTTGGCTCCGGATCGACTGACTGCTGTACCACCCCGCGTTCCCGTCAGCAACTCACATTCCACTTTTCATCGCCGCCGGTTCCTGCGGAAAACGCGTCGCCAGCACGTTCCGACCCTCCGGAATTGGGCGAAGTCGGAACAAAATTGTGCGGAATCGCACCAATGGGCCGCAACGCTGCGGCAAGGCCTGCCCAAAAAGTTAGCATCCCTCGTCCCCGATCCGACAGGTGTCACCGATTGCCGGCTCGAGATTCTCGGATCGCGGAATTCGCAACAGCGTCAGCTTCCGCACGCGGCGACCCTCCGGCAAGGCATGCAAATTGCTTCGCGAATGAGGCAGAGCGAAACCCATTGGGTCCACGCATGAAGTGGCCCGGTCGTGCTCTGATTTCCTCGAAGGAACTTCATGATGTCCCGTTCCTTTGCCACGCTCGATGGTAATGAGGCGGCCGCTCTGGTCGCTCATCAACTCAACGAAGTCATCGCGATTTACCCGATCACGCCGGCCTCGCCGATGGGTGAATTTGCGGACGCCTGGAGCCAGGCGGGGCGACGCAACATTTTCGGCGACGTGCCGCAAGTCATCGAGATGCAGTCGGAAGCCGGTGCGGCAGGGGTGTGCCACGGCTCGTTGCAAGGCGGGGCCTTGACGACCACGTTCACGGCGTCGCAGGGGCTTCTCCTGATGATCCCCAACATGTACAAGATCGCAGGGGAACTCACCGCCACCGTTTTCCACATCGCCTGCCGTGCCGTCGCCACCCATGCCTTGTCGATCTTCGGCGATCACTCGGATGCGATGGCGTGTCGGCAAACCGGATGGGCGATGCTGTTTGGCAGTTCGGTGCAAGAGGCCCACGATTTCGCCGCCATTGCCCAGGCAGCGACGCTGCAATCGCGCGTGCCCTTCCTGCACTGCTTGGATGGTTTCCGCACGTCGCATGAGGTGAACAAGATCGAGTTATTGTCGGCCGACGACCTCCGCTCGTTCATCGATCCGGCGTTGATTCGCGCCCATCGAGAGCGAGGTTTGAATCCGGATCGCCCCGTGCTGCGTGGCACGGCGCAAAACCCCGATGTCTTCTTCCAAGCTCGCGAGGCTTGCAATCCGTACTACGAAGCCGTCCCCGGAATCGTGCGGGAAGTGATGCAGAAATTCGCCGCCCTCACGGGCCGACGCTACCGCTTGTTCGAGTATTACGGTGCTCCCGACGCCGAGCGGGTGATCGTCCTGATGGGTTCGGGGTTGGGGGCGGTACAGGAGGCAGTCGATTTCCTGACCGCGAAGGGCGAGCGAGTCGGCGTGTTGGCCGTGAAGCTGTTCCGCCCGTTCGACGTGAGTACATTCCTGGAAGCACTTCCGCGGACCGTTCGCCGCATCGCTGTTTTGGATCGTTGCAAAGAGCCGGGGGCCTTGGGCGAACCTCTATTTCTGGACGTCATGGCTGCCCTGGCGGAGCATTGGCCGGGCGAGATACCGCGAGTCATCGGGGGACGGTACGGTCTGTCGTCGAAGGAGTTCACGCCCTCGATGGTCGCGGCCATCTACCGGGAGTTGGCCAAGGAACAGCCGAAAAAACGCTTCACCGTCGGGATCATCGACGACGTGAGCGGGCTGAGCCTCGATTGGGATCCGGACGAGATTCCCGAGCCGGCCGATGTCTGCCGGGCCGTCTTCTACGGCCTGGGCAGCGATGGCACGGTGGGTGCGAACAAGAACTCGGTCAAGATTATTGGCGAGAACACGCCGCTGTTTGCCCAAGGCTATTTCGTCTACGACTCGAAGAAGTCCGGGGCGATGACGGTGTCGCACCTGCGCTTCGGGCCGCGTCCGATCCGCTCGACCTACCTGATCCGCCGGGCCAGTTTCGTCGCGTGCCATCAATTCCACTTCCTCGATCGCCTGGATGTGCTGGAGCTGGCGGAACCGGGTGCCACGTTCCTGCTCAACAGTCCGTATCCGGCCAGCGAGGTGTGGGATCGGCTGCCAGTCGAGATCCAACAGACGATCATCGACAAGCGGCTGAAGTTTTACGTGGTGGATGGATACCGGGTCGCTGCCGAGGCGGGCCTCGAGGGACGATTCAACACCATCATGCAGACGTGTTTCTTCGCCCTCAGCGGCGTTTTACCCCGCGAGGAGGCCGTGCGACAAATCAAGGAAGCAATCAAGAAGACTTACGGCAAGCGGGGACAAGCCGTCTTGGAGAAGAATTTCGCCGCGGTCGATCGGGCCTTGGAGGCGTTGCAAGAAGTTTCCGTCCCTGGAAACGCCACGAGCAAGCGGCGTCGAGTGCCGATCATCTCGGGTCCGGCCCCGGACTTCGTCGAGAAAGTCACCGCGGTGATGATGGCAGGCAAGGGGGATCTGCTGCCCGTCAGTGCCCTGCCGGTGGACGGCACTTTTCCCACGGGGACAGCTCGCTTCGAGAAACGCTCCATCGCCACGGAGATTCCGATTTGGGATGCCGACTTGTGCATCCAATGCGGCTTGTGTGCGTTCATCTGCCCTCATGCGGCGATCCGCACGAAAGCCTACCCCGCCGAGGCCTTGAACAACGGCAAACCCGACTCGTTCGTCTCCCGACCCTGGCGCGGGTCGGAGTTCCCTGGCCATCACATGACCGTGCAGGTCCTGCCGGACGATTGCACCGGCTGCCGGCTGTGCGTCGAGATCTGCCCGGCCCGGAGCAAGGAGGTGGTAAAGCACAAGGCGATCAACATGGAGCCGAAGGATCCCCACCTGGCCAGGGAGCGAGCCAACGCCGAGTTCTTCCTCAAACTGCCCGAGTTGGACCGCCGGGCGGTGAAGCTGGAAACCGTCAAGGGGACGCAACTGCTCGAACCGCTCTTCGAAGCATCCGGAGCCTGTGCCGGCTGCGGCGAAACGCCATACCTGAAGCTCATGACCCAGCTCTTCGGCGATCGGATGCTGGTCACCAACGCCACGGGTTGCTCGTCGATTTATGGCGGCAACCTGCCGACCACTCCTTGGTCTCCGAACGCGGAGGGTCGAGGCCCGGCGTGGTCGAATTCGCTATTCGAGGATAATGCCGAGTTTGGCCTGGGGTTGCGGATGGCCCTGGATCATTTGGAAGAGCGAGCGAGGCAGTTCGTCAAGCGTTACGCCACGCTGCTTGGGGACTCGCTGACGTCGGCACTGCTGGCCCCGATGGGTTCGAGCGAAGCGGCAGTGCGGGAAAGGCGGCAGCAGGTGGCGGAATTGAAGCGGCGGCTCCGCGACGTCCCCGAGGCCGAGGCGCAAACCCTCGTCGCCATCGCCGATCACCTCGTCCGCCGCAGCGTGTGGATTGTGGGCGGCGACGGCTGGGCGTATGACATCGGCTTCGGCGGCTTGGACCACGTCCTCTCCACCGGCCGCGACGTCAACATCGTCGTGTTGGACACGGAAGTCTACTCCAACACCGGCGGTCAAGCGTCGAAGGCGACGCCGCGTGCCGCGGTGGCCAAGTTCGCGGCAGGGGGTAAGGCCATCGGCAAAAAAGACCTGGGGATGATTGCAATGGCGTACGGGAATGTCTACGTGGCCCAAGTCGCCTTGGGTGCGAATCCGCTTCAGACGGTGAAGGCCTTCCAGGAAGCGGAATCGTATCATGGTCCGTCGCTGCTCATCTGCTACAGCCATTGCATCGCCCATGGGATCGACATGAGCAAAGCGGTCGACCATCAAAAAGACGCCGTGGCCACAGGATACTGGCCGTTGTTCCGCTACGACCCAAGGCATGCCCACAGCGGGGAGAGGCCATTCCGTCTGGACAGCGGCAAGCCGACCAAGAAGTTCCGCGACTATGCGATGAAGGAGGCCCGATTCGGCATGCTCGCCGGGGCCAACCCTGCCCAAGCCGATCGATTGTTGGAATTGGCACAGGCCGACATCGAAGCACGCTGGCGTTATTACGAACAACTCGCCGGTCTGGAACGGCAAGCCCCCGGAACCTTGGAGGTCGTCGCATGAGTGTGGATCTGACCACGAATTATTTGGGATTGCGGTTGAAGAATCCGCTGGTGGCCTCCGCCGGACCAGTAACCGAGCACCCCGAACTGCTGCATGAATTGGATGCTGTGGGCATCGCCGCCGTCGTGCTGCCTTCGCTGTGGGAAGAGCAAATCGAGCACTACGACTGGCAATTGGCCCAGTTGGAGGAGTACGGGGCCAACTCGTTCCCCGAGGCGTTGAACTATTTCCCGCCGCTCGTGGATCGCCGGGGCAGCCCGGACGATTACTTGAGCCGAGTCATGCTGGCCAAGCAAATCGTCAAGGTGCCGGTGATTGCGAGCCTGAACGGCCGGACGCGCGGCGGTTGGGTGCGATATGCCCGCATGATCCAAGAGGCCGGTGCCGATGCCCTGGAGTTGAACGTTTACTTCCTGGCGACCGACCCGAACCAAACCAGTGCCGAGGTGGAGCAGCAGTATCTCGATTTGGTGGCGGCGGTGCGGGCCGAGGTCACGATTCCCTTGGCGGTGAAGATCGGTCCGTTCTTCAGTTCCCTGCCGAACTTCGCCAAGCGGCTCATGGAGGCCGGAGCCGATGGTCTGGTCTTCTTCAATCGTTTCCTGCAACCGGACATCGACCTGAACACGCTAGCCGTTGCCGCCCATGCCACCCTGAGCGACTCGCGCGAGTTGCGGCTGCCCCTGCGCTGGATCGCCATTTTGCGCAGCGTCCTCCGCTGCTCTCTGGCGGCCACGAGCGGCGTTCACACCCCTGCCGATGTCATCAAGTTGATCCTCGCGGGGGCCGATGCCGTGCAAGTGATGTCCGTGTTGATGCAGCGTGGCGTGGGCCACGTGCGAGAGTTGCTCGAAGGAATCAGCCGTTGGATGGCCGAACGCGACTACGAATCCCTGGAACAGATGAAGGGCAGTTTGTGCCAGGCGAATTGTCCGGATCCAGCGGCCTTTGAGCGTGCCAACTACATGAAAGCCCTCGTCAACTACGCGGGAATCCAAGTCTGACCTCCGGGGGGGGATGGTCCGAGTTCTTGGAGGATTTCTCGATGAGTGCGATTCATTCGATATTGCACCCCACGGATTTCTCCCCGCAGGCTGATGCCGCCCTCATGTTCGCCTTAGCTTTGGCGCGAGATCAAAAAGCGCGACTGGTGCTGTTGCACGTCGCCCGCTGGCCCATCCGACCGATCGGCCTGCCTCCCGACGCCACACCCCCGCCCGACGAGGTGATGGAGCGTCAGGAACTGGAAAGAGAGTTACGGCAAAGACCGACGGGCGATTTCCCCGTGGAGCATCGTCTCGAATATGCCGACACAACTGCGGAGGGGATTCTCAAGGTCGCGCGGGAGTTGGGTTCCGATCTGATCGTGATGGGAACCCATGGGCGAACCGGCTGGCGGCGATTGTTGTTGGGCAGTGTAGCCGAGCAAGTGATCCGCGAGTCACCCTGCCCGGTGCTGACCGTTCGCGGCGGGAACCCCGAAGAGGCAAGTTGACCCCCCCGCCGACGTCGCCGGTGTCCCACCGTTGTCAAAACCGGCATCACCAGCTAGCCGGTGCGGCGATGCCGGGCGCTCGTCCTCGTCACATCGAGGCGCAGGGTTCATGTTCGGCCGCCGAGATCCGCATTTGATTGTTGTGCAGCAGTTCCTTCTCGGCCTCGAGCCAGAAGCAAACCCCATCGCCTGGTGGACAACCGGCGGCGACCCACTTGTGATACGCCAGAACGCGGATCTCGTCTTGCGTGGGCTGGCAGGGCCGAGCCGGTTGTTCGGCGAAGGCTTCCGCCAGTGATTCCACAGTGGCCATGGCATCCACCACCGGAGTGTCCGCGGGACGAGCGGGCACCAGGGACTTCACAGCGTTCATGGTTTCCTCCTTTCGCTGGGTGCGTCCTCGAAGAGTGACAGGCCGCGGCTTCTCGCCACGCCTCCACGTCGCTGAAATCCATCCCCTCTCGCATCGTATCGCCAGCGGCGGGGGGTCTGCAACGCTCGTCCTCGACTGACGGCCCGCAGTCACTGGCCCAAGCCGCACGACAAAGCAAGTCCCGCGCCACGATCGCTTCGAGCCATCCTGCCACCGGGGTCGTCGTCATGTCCAAGTCGGCTTGGCCCTGCGCGTAAGGGACCTGTCTCTTATACACATCT
>JAOAAM010000555.1 GCA_026418875.1 Gemmataceae bacterium
AGATGTGTATAAGAGACAGGGTTAGGTATGATCCTCTGCCTGCCTGTGTCGGCTCAGGTTTTGTGTGTTGGTGGAACAACATATTCACAGGATTTTTATTCATTGGCGAACAGTCCAGTGAACCAAAACATTGCTTGGAATGATAACAGTACATTACTGGGGTGGTATGAGCACAAAGTCGGTGGGATCAATTCAGCCACATTGACTGACTTCTATCGTGCAAATTCAGGAAATTCGACACAGGGGCATCTCTACAGCTTTGGTAGTGCCAGCAGCTCCAATCGGGTCTTGGGGAGTTTGGCCTCTGGTGCGACGGGAACGGTGTTTTTTGGCGCATGTCTTCGCAATCATCACGCGACTTGGGTTTTGACGAGTTTTACGGTGGAATTCACCATGGAGCAATGGCGGTCTGGGAATCGAAATGATCCACCAGATCGGACATATTTTGAATACAAGATATCGACGACAGAGACGGACATTCATGGGACAGGATATACCGCGAATTCAGCCAGTGACTTGCTCGCGGTGAATTTGGGCGGAACTGGAGCGATCGATGGCAATTTGGCATCGAATCGGTCGAATGTTTCGTTCACGGTGACCGGGATTGTGTGGAATCCAGGGGAGGACCTGTGGCTTCGTTGGCGCGATCCGGACAATTCGTCGGCGGATCAAGGGATGGGGATTGATGATTTTCGGTTCAAGGCGGTTCCTGAGCCAGCGAGCATGATGTTGGTTGGATTCGGACTTGGGGCCGTGGCGACCTTCGGTTTGAAGCATCGGCGATGGGTTCGATGAGATCAGCCCTGACGGCAAGCTGATGTGAGATGTTCGTTAACTCCCAACTGTCATCCGATGATGAGGTGGGGAATTACAATAAAATTGCGAATCATGGTAAATAATAAAGCTAGTCTTAATGGTCGTCCCCAGAGAACGTCGATGAAGTGCGTTTGATGGGAATCAGCATCGCCCTCAGGGCCTGTCTAAAAATGCAAGACATCGTGGCCCCGCTGCCAAGAGCCGTCGCGACGCCAGACCCGAAAAAAGTAGAAGACAATCCGATACGGTGGCAAATCGTGCGGCAACGCGCGCCAAGTGCAGAACTCGCATACCATATTAAGATGGTGTTGACGATTTGCCGATAACTGTATGTAGCTCGCCGACCGCGTGGCTTGGGGACCGGGATTAGATGCATGATCCGTTGCCACTGACGATCCGTGAGGTCGCTGGGCTATGAGTTCCGACTCATGGCCCATAAGTTACCAACAACCCTAACTGCCATCGAGACGTTTTTTTAGACAGGCACTGAGACAAAAACTCTGGCGTGTGTGTAGCCACACAAACTTCTCCATTCATCGCCCTTGAACCGAGAAGCGTTCCTTAGATCCCTCTCTGCGACCCCCGGGACGCAAGCAGTTACGCATCGTATTGTCCAACTGCTTGGCTCGAAAAAATTAACTGCTACACGATAGCAATCTGTCGGTCGGCGTGGTATTCTGGGACGGACTGACGCCGAGATAACGTCTTCGGACGATGGCTTTCGCCTCGATGTTCGGCAGCTGGGTAGCCCCGGTCGGAGAAAACGTTAAATGCCACGGAAAATGCTGACAGACGCGCCGGATAGGGTTGGTAGAGGCCTTGGACGGGACGAGCCGAGTACGCTCGCCTCTTCGCTCCTGGCGCGGGTGCGGACCAACGACCAGGCAGCTTGGGAGCAGCTGGTCAGCCACTACTACCGGTACGTTTACGGCTGGTGCCGGCGGTCCGGGTTGTGCCCCGACGACGCGGCGGACGTTTGCCAAGAGGTTTTCCGCTCTGTGGTTGGTAGCCTCGGCAACTTCCACCGCGACCGGGATCACGACACCTTCCGGGGCTGGTTGCGGCGGATCACTCAGCGGCGGGTATGCGACCACCGCCAGAAGCGGCGAGATCAGCCGCAAGCTGAGGGCGGCAGCGACGCCCAAGCCCGACTAATGGAACTAGCCACGGACCGTTCCTCGGCGTCGTCGCGGAGTATCTGGTCGAGCCGACTCGGTCAAGCACTGGAAGTCGTGCGTTGCGAGTTCGAGTCGACGACCTGGCAGGCTTTCTGGCGGGCAACCGTAGATCAGGAGCCAGCGGCGGACGTGGCGGCGGCCCCAGGGCTGACAGCCAATGCCGTGTACGTGGCCAAGTCGCGAGTTCTTCGCCGGTTGCGGCAGGAAATGGACCGACGCAACGACGGGAGAGACGAGAGTTAGCCGCGTGTCCTCAATGCGTCCGAGTCGTGAGCAGCTGCACGCTTTCCTTCTCGGCAAAGTAACTGCCGAGGAGCTAGAGCAGATTGTCGCGTATCTGGATGCCCACCCTGAAGCACTGGCCGAGTTAGAGGCCGTCGACCGACAGGGGGATGGCCTCATTGCCGAGTTGCGGGGCGAGGTCCCGCCGGACAGCTTCTCGAATGAGACGGCATTCTGGCGGGGTTTCTCGCGGGCGAAGGCCCTTCCGGTTGAGCCCCCGCGTCATCGTGGCCCGAGGGAACTCGACCTGCTTGCGGGTCGAAGCGTTGGCCCATACCGACTCCTGAGACGGCTCAGCAGGTGGGGGCCGGGGAGAGTTTTTCTGGCCCGCCAAGAGCAGACCGGCTATCTGGTTGCCCTCAAAGTTCTCGCCCCTGCTCTCTCCAGCGACCCGCAGGTAGTCCGCCGCTTTGGCAGGGAGAGGACCTTGGCGACCAGCCTGGATCACCCGAACATCGTCCGTGGGATCGACGCCGGGGAAGCCGAGGGCGTCTCGTTCTTGGTTATGGAACTGCTCGATGGGCTAGACCTGTCCCGTCTGGTCGAGCGCGCTGGCCCACTGCGGGTGGCCGACGCCTGCGAGCTCGCCCGCCAAGCGGCCCTCGCCCTGCATTACGCCCACGAGCGGGGCATCATTCACCGCGATGTCAAGCCATCGAACCTCTTCCTGACGCGAGGCGGCCAGGTCAAGCTCCTCGATTTGGGGCTGGCCCGCGATGTTTCGGTGGACAGCGACGAGGCATCCCTAACGGAGAGCGGCCACCTGCTGGGGACCATCGACTACATGGCCCCTGAGCAGGCATTCGACACGCATGGCATGGACGCCCGCAGTGACGCCTATAGCTTGGGCTGCACGCTCTACAAGCTACTGGTTGGGCATCCGCCCTTCGGCGGCCCGGAGTACCGGCACTTGCTCAAGAAAGCCCTGGCCCACTCCCAGAGGCCGGTGCCGCCGATCTCGGAACGTCGGCCCGATGTGCCCACCGGCTTGGCCGCCGTGCTCCAAAAACTGCTCGCCAAGGAGCCGGGGCAGCGGTTCGCGTCCCTTGGGGAAGTGGCCGAGGCCTTGGAGCCGTTCGCCGTTGGGGCCGACCTGGTGGGCCTCGCCAATCGCTACTCTTCGCCGCAGGTGCTCGAACCGGACGAAATACCCGGCCAGAGCGTGACAGAGCCATCGGCTACGACTCGGCCAAGTGGCTCGGCAAAGCGACGGACGCGGCGCCTCCGAACCCTCATCCCGGCCGGAATTGCTGTCCTTGCCGGGGCCGCCTTTCTCCTCTGGTTCCTGCCACCCCGGCCCCACCAGGATTGGCAGCCTGCCTCGGTCGCAGAGCGACCGCAACTGCCTGCCGTCACCGAAGGTGGCGTTGTTCTCTCTCCGCTCCCCGGCACAGGGAGTTGGCAGCTTGTGCCCAATGGTGACTTCGAGGGGCCGGCCATTGACGGTTGGCCCCCGGGCTGGCCACCGCAGTTGCCGGAGCAAAACCACGGCCTAGGGA
>JAOAAM010000560.1 GCA_026418875.1 Gemmataceae bacterium
CATGTTGGCCGCGCATTTCATCGCCGCCGCCCCCTTGGCTTGGCTGCTCGCTGTCCCCCTCGCTCGAAGCGCGGAAGCACCGGTCGGCCTGTGGTTGATGCTTGCGGCCATTGCTGGATTGATCGCCCCCCTCGTGTCGCCAGCTATCGCCTCGGCCTTGGACGCGGTGGAAGCGAATCTCCTCGTCCGCACGGTATGCCGCTCCGCGATTGCCCTCGTTTTCATCTTGCCAGGCATGGCGGCGTCAGCGGCCTTGGCGTCGGAAATCTCGGCATCACCGTCCGTGATCTCCACCGACGGACCTTCTTCCCGAACCCCCAAGATCGCACTGACGGCGGCTGCGACCCTTGCCCTGGTGCCCCCCGGTGTCTACGCCGATCAACTCATCGAACGTCGATTACCGCAGGTCAAGACCGAGCTTCGCAGCGGCCGCTTCGTCAAGGCCCGACGTCTGATCCTCGCCTTGCGTGAGACCGGCGGCAACGAAGTGATTGCCGAAGTCGAATCGCTCACCGAACTGGATCGAAAGATCGAGCGTTTGGCGGATCGGGTGAAACATCCGCTCCCCAACAGTGCCCCCCTCGGCCGCCGAGTCGAACGTGCCTTCTTGCTGATCCAGTTGGATCGCCTGGAGGAAGCGGCCGAACTGCTGGAGCCGCTGGCGGTGGATGATCCGGCCACCGCGGGGCTGTTGCTGGCTGGGATTCGGCGGGACCAGAAACGTTGGCCCGAGGCGGTGACGGTTTATCGCCGCGTCGTGGAGCAGTTGCCGGCAACGGCACAAGAGGCACGGCAGACGGCCTTCCAAGGGCTGGCCGAAGCCCTGGTGGCCGCGGGACAGCCCCACGACGCCGAGGCAGTGTATCGCCAAGCCCTGGAGCAAATGCCCACCCAAGCGGCCTATTGGCATTGGCAATTGGGACAGCATTTTTTCCGAGGCGGTCGCCCCGCGACAGCCCTGGAACATCTGCATGAAGCGGAGAAACTCGACCCGACGACGGTGGGACCGAAGGTGGCTCCGTTGCTCGAGTCGATTCGCCGGGCCACACCCGGTTGTTTGTTGCGTTGATCGGATTCCTTTTCGTTACGAGGGACTCCCATGACTTACTTCCTTCGCGGACCGGCCCGATGGCTGACAGTTCTGCTCCTCGGCTGGTTGTCGTTCACGGTCCAGCCAACCTGGGCCGACGAGAAAACCCAGAAACCGGAACCCGTTTCCCCGGCCGAACTGCACCGTCCGAGCCGGCAACCCGACCGCATCATCCTGACGATCAAGGGCGACCCGGCTCGCACGCAAGCCGTCACCTGGCGAACCGACACCTCCGTGAAGGTCGGTTATGCGGAACTCGGCCCCTGCGACGAGAGCGGGGCATTCGCCGGCTATGCCCGGGTAAAAACCGAACCGAAGACCCGCCGCTTCCAAGCCGTCACCACGCCGCTCAAGAGCGACCTGAACGAGGCCCATTACCACACGGTCGAGTTCACGGATTTGGAGCCGAACACCCAGTACCTCTACCGGGTGGGCGATGGCGTGAATTGGAGCGAGTGGTTCGAGTTCCGCACGGCGTCGGATAAGCCCGCCCCGTTCACCTTCCTGTACCTGGGCGACGCTCAGAACAGCATCAAGACACATTGGTCGCGGGTGATCCGGCGAGCCTTCCGTGATGCACCGGACGCCCGGCTATTGTTGCACGCCGGCGACCTGGTGAATCGCGCCAACAGCGACGCCGAGTGGGGCGAGTGGTTCCAAGGCGGCGGTTGGATCAACGGCATGATCCCGTCGATTGCCACCCCCGGCAACCACGAGTGGTTCAATGCCAACGCACAGCCTCCCAAGAAAGACGCGGAAGGCAAAGAAATCCCTGCCGACGAGACGAATTACCTGGGCACCGTGTCGGTTCACTGGCGACCCCAATTCGCCTTTCCCGAAAACGGGCCGGAAAATCAGAAAGAGATCACCTATTGGCTCGATTACCAGGGGGTGCGTTTCATCAGCCTGAATTCGAACGAGTCCAAGGCCAAGTCGCATGCCGACAAGGAAGCTCAAGTCGCCTGGTTGGAACGCGTGTTGTCCGACAATCCAAATCGGTGGACCATCATCACCTTCCACCATCCCGTGTATTCGTCGGGCAAGAACCGTGATAACCCGGAATTGCGCCGATTGTGGAAGCCGGTCTTCGACAAGTACAATGTCGATCTGGTGTTGACCGGGCACGACCACACCTACGCCCGAACCGGCCTGGTGAGCAACGGCAGCGAGTCGCCCGCACCTCGGACCGAAGGCAAAGGGACGATCTACTGCGTCTCGGTTGCCGGTCCCAAGATGTACAATCTGAACAAGAAGGAGCAGATGCTCGTCACCGCGGAGGATACCCAACTTTATCAGATCATCCGCATCGACGGCGACAAGCTCCGTTTCGAGGCGCGAACGGCCGCCGGACGCACCTACGACCTGTTTGAGCTGCACAAGCGGGCGGACGGCACCAAGAAGCTCGTGCAAAAAGATGAACTCACGACGCAGGCTGCCGGCGGTCGGTGACCGACGACACGCAAGCGATCGTGACCGCGATCTAGGGGCAGCATTTCCGGGAATGCCCGGTGGTGCTGCCCCTGGTACTGCGCCCCGCGAGAAGCGGGTCAGTCCGGCACGTCAGCCTTCCTCTTCCTCGCGCAACTTGGCCAGGACGCTGAAGTCTTCAAGGGTGGTGGTGTCTTGGGTGGTGGCTTTGCCGCCCGCGACATCGCGCAGCAGCCGCCGCATGATTTTTCCGGATCGTGTCTTCGGCAGGGCATCGGTGAAGCGGATGTCGTCGGGGCGGGCCAAGGCTCCGATCTCCTTGACGACGTGGTCGCGGAGTTCTTCCCTTAATTCGTCCGAAGGTTTGATGCCCGCACGCAGCGTGACGAAGCAAGCGATCGCTTCGCCTTTGATTTCGTCGGGCCGACCGACCACGGCGGCTTCGGCGACCTTGGGATGGTGGACCAGCGCGCTCTCGACTTCCATGGTGCTGAGGCGGTGGCCGCTGACGTTCAAGACATCGTCGACGCGGCCCATGATCCACAAGTAACCATCCTCATCCATGCGGGCACCATCGGCGGTGAAATAGCTGCCAGGAATCCGCGACCAATACTGCTGCTTGTAGCGTTCGTCGTCGCCGAAAATCGTGCGGAGCATGCTCGGCCAGGGTTTGCGGATGACGAGGTAACCGCCTTGGTTGCGGGGCACTTCCTGACCAGCGTTGTCCACGACTTCGGCGACGACGCCAGGCAGGGGCCGCGTGGCACTGCCGGGCTTGGTCGGCGTGGCTCCGGGCAAAGGCGAGATCATGATCGCCCCCGTCTCCGTTTGCCACCAGGTATCGACGATGGGGCAGCGCCCCTTTCCGATCGTGGTGTGATACCACATCCACGCCTCCGGGTTGATTGGTTCGCCCACGGTCCCCAGCAGACGCAACGACGAGAGGTCGTGGCCGTTCGGCCATTCATCACCCCACTTGATGAAGGCGCGGATTGCCGTCGGAGCCGTGTAGAAAATCGAGACACGGTACTTTTCGATAATCGACCAGAAGCGATCTTTCTGCGGATAATCGGGCGCGCCTTCGTACATGACGACGCTGGTGCCGTTGGCCAGGGGACCATACACCATGTAGCTGTGCCCGGTGATCCAGCCGATGTCGGCGGTGCACCAGTAGGTGTCGTCCTCCTTGATGTCGAAGACAAGGCGATGGGGGAACGAGGTGCCCAAGAGGGAGCCGGCCGTCGTGTGTAAGACGCCCTTGGGTTTGCCGGTGCTGCCACTCGTGTACAGGATGAAGAGCGGATGCTCGCTATCCAACTCGGCAGGGGGGCAGTGGGCCGAGGCATCGGCCATCAGTTCGTGCCACCAGAGGTCGCGGCCGGCTTGCATCTCCACCGGCTGGTTGCAGCGATTGTAGACGATGCATTTCTCGACCGTGGGCGATTTGGCCAAGGCCGTGTCGACGTTTTGCTTCAACGGGACGATCTTGCCTCGCCGCCAACCGCCATCAGCCGTGATGATCAGCTTCGCCTTGGCGTCGTTGTTTCGCTCGGCGACGGCCTCGGCGGAGAAACCGCCAAACACCACCGAATGCGTCGCCCCGATGCGGGCGCAAGCCAACATCGCGATGGCTGCCTCGGGAACGAGCGGCATGTAAATGGTCACGCGGTCGCCCGGCTGGATCCCCTGCGACTTCAGCACGTTCGCGAAGCGGCACACCTCGCGATGCAAGTCCTGATACCGCAAAACGCGGGTGTCGCCCGGCTCCCCCTCCCAGATCAACGCGGCCTTGTTCCCCCGGCCCGCGGCAAGGTGGCGGTCGAGGCAGTTGGCACTCACGTTGAGCTTACCCCCCACGAACCACTTGGCGAACGGCTCGTTCCACTCCAAGACACGGTCCCTGTCTCTTATACACATCT
>JAOAAM010000706.1 GCA_026418875.1 Gemmataceae bacterium
CCCTCGACCAGCCATGATCCCCTGTCCCATTGCCAAAAATAGGCTTTGAACGACGGTTCCCATGCCAGGTCGATCACCACGTCCGTCTGCGCGGTTCCGGCGACCAAGTCCAGCTTGCCCCGAGTCTCCCGAACGGCGAAGCGAAACGCCCCGTTCACATAAGTCGGCACTCGATGCCGTGGTCCTCGCGCCAAGACCGCCCGACCTCCCTGCGCCGTCACGATCAGGCGATGGTCGGATGCCTCGGCCAAGCGCTCCAACGCCTCCCAGAATGCCACCCGGGTGAGCGGCAGCCGCAAGCGAATTCCGGGATCGGCCCGAGACAGGTCGATGGCGACGTTGGCCTGCCGTGACAGATCATCCGCGAACTCGGCCAAAGAACTTTCTTGTTGATCCCAAGTAATGAGCGTCGGTGTTGGGCAACGGGAGCCTTGAGCCAGAACGGTCTGGAACGGCGTGAAAACAACAGCAAGGGTGAGTAACCCCACCCTCCCGAGAGACCGCCACATCAGCGGTGGATCGGTTGATGACCGGCCCCGGCCAAACTCCTCGCGAATCGTTGCCCCGAGGGCGTATGATGACGGCATGACGCTCCCGTTGACCATGACGCACCGGACGGCACCCCTCGCGGACAAGCCGCCGGGGCAGCTGCTAATTCACGAGATTTATCAGAGCATCCAAGGGGAATCAACCTTCGCGGGGCTTCCGTGCGTTTTCGTTCGCCTGGCTGTCTGCAACCTTCGCTGCGTCTGGTGCGATACGCCCCATGCTTTCCGCGAGGGAACCAGCATGCCGTTGCAGCAAGTCGTCGGGGCGGCATTGAGTTATTCGTGCCCGCTGGTGGAGATCACCGGCGGCGAGCCGCTGTTGCAGCCGGAGGTGCATCCGTTGATGACCGCCCTGGCCGATGCGGGCCGCACGGTCTTGCTGGAAACCAGCGGGGCCGAGGACATCTCGCCGGTGGACCCTCGCGTTCACATCATCATGGACTTGAAGTGCCCGGATAGCGGCGAGTCGGCCGCCAATCGCTGGGAGAACTTGAACGTCCTGAAGCCGAGCGATCAAATCAAGCTCGTAGTCGCCTCCCGCCGCGATTTCGATTGGGCGGTGGATGTCATCCGACGGCACAAGTTGGATCAACGGTTCAACGTGTTGCTCAGTCCGGTATTCGGGAAGGTTCACCCCCGGGAACTGGCGGAATGGCTGATCGCGTCGGGAGTTTGGGCACGGTTGCAACTGCAACTCCACAAGTACATTTGGCCGCCTGAGACCCGTGGCGTATGAGGTCCCGTGGCCAATGAGGTGGCGAGGCCGCCGACCGAGCCTCCTACCCGCTCCTGGATCCTCCCCAACTCCGGCTCGAATGCGTCGTCGATGGAACGCCGGTCCGGGTTGACAGAGTCTGCGAGTTCCGCGACAACTAGGGAGACTTTAGCGACCGTGCGACCGGCGGGCGGAGAGCAACGGCGGGGACCGGATCGGCATGCGAAAGCCTGTGCTTATTCTCGTCATCACCTTTGCCTTGGGTGGGTTGGCCGGGGCCATGCTCACCCGCTGGGGAATCCGCTCGTCGCGGGAGGACTGGCACCGAGAAGGCAGTGCACCGCCGCCGAGCATCGAAAGGGTGACGGCCCGGGGACGCATTGAGCCAGCCGGCGGGATCATTCAACTCGCCGCGAGCAGTCCCGACGTCTTGAAAAAACTGCTGGTTCGCGAAGGTCAAGTGGTCACTCCGCAGCAGGAATTGGCGATCCTGGCCAGCCGCGACTTGCGCGAGATTGAGGCCGAAGCCGCTCGTGTGCAATTGGAGGAGGCGAGAGAACGGCTCAAACGGACCCTCGCTCATCTGGAGGCCCAGCAACAGGAGGCCGAAGTTCGCTTACGCCAGTTGGAGCGGCAAAGCGAAGTCGACATCCGCTTGCAAGAATCGAAGGTTGCAATCCTGGAGCGGCAATCGCTCTCCGCCGAGACCTTGATGGTGCGGATGCGGGCGGCCCGGAGTTACTCTCAACAGGAATTGGATCAACAGGAATTGGTGCGCACGCAGGCGGAGCAGGAGTTGAATAGCGCTCGAGCCGTGCTGGCCAAGTTGAAAGAGGCGGCAGCGATCAATGCCGAGTTGGCACGGGCGCAACGGGACGCAGCCGCCGCCGCGATCGCCCGGGCACAGGCCGAGGTGCCGTTGGCCTCGCTGCAAAAAGCACTCGATTTGGCTCGTGAGAAACTCTCCTTGGCCGTCCTTCGCGCTCCCGTGGCCGGAACCATCGTCAAAGTGTTGGCCCGCGAAGGGGAGATGGTCGGCCCGCAGCCCGTGTTCCATCTGGCGGCCGCTGGGCCGATGATCGTCGTGGCCGAAGTCTACGAGACGCTGGTGCCCGAAGTCCGATCCTGGATGCGGAGCGGCAAGCCCGTCCTCGCCGACGTGTATCTCCGCCTGCCCGGAATGCGCAGTCCCTTCCGGGGAACCGTAACCTCCGTGGGCAATCTCGTGCAAAAAAACAGCATCTTCTCCGCCGATCCGCGACAAGAGTTGGACCGCCGAGTCGTTGAAGTACACATCTTGTTGGACAAAAACCACCACGAGGCCGCCGCGGAATTCATCAACATGCACGTGGATGTGACCATTTACAAGCCTTCCGGGGAGTCGACTCGCTCGACAGCGAGCAGCGGCCCGTGACCCTCGCACGCGGGGGGGAATCAAGAGTGCGTTGGTTTCAAACGGCGGTGGATGTATGGCAACGCCGTTAGCCTGGCTGAATTTGCGACACCAGAAGAAGCGGACGGCCGTGGCCATCGCCGGCGTGGGGATCGCGGTCCTGCTTATATTCATGCAACTTGGCTTCTATGGAGCCGCTGAGGCAACCGCGACCCTTGTTTACGACGAATTGGCGTTCGACATCCTGCTGACGTCGCCGAAATACATCGACATCAACCGAGCCGGCCAGTTTCCCGCCCTGCGCCTGCAACAAGCCCGGGCCGTCGATGGGATCGAGTCGGTCGCACCGCTCTGGGTGGCCTTCGGGCC
>JAOAAM010000722.1 GCA_026418875.1 Gemmataceae bacterium
TTCCTGATACACCATCACCCCGTAGGTCTCCTTCAAGACCTCCGCGACGACCTCGTGGGCATCGGTCCAAGTTTCCCGCCCATGCTTGCGGTTCACGTAGGAATCAACCATGCCGCCTTGCAGCGGCCCGGGGCGATACAGGGCCATGATGGCGATGATGTCGCGGATGTTGTCCGGCTTCATCCGCTTGAGCAATTCACGGATTCCCTCCGATTCGAGTTGAAAGACACCTCGAGCCTCGCCCCGCTGCAACAACTGGTAAGTCTCCACGTCGTCCAGCGGCAGTTCGTCGATCCGGATCCGCTCGCCCCGAGTCTTCTCCACGAGTTTCACGGTGTTGTCGATCACTGTAAGGGTGCGTAGGCCGAGGAAGTCCATCTTGAGCATGCCGACCTTTTCCAGGTCGCCCATGACCCATTGCGTGGCCACCACCGGCTCGGATTTGAGGTAAGATCGCGCGCCCTCGCCGTTGTCCTCCCCTTTGCGGATGGCCCGATGCACCGGGACGAAGTCGATGATGGGGCCGTTCGCGATCACGACACCGGCGGCATGGATCCCGGCCTGACGGTTCGTCCCCTCCAACTTCCGGGCCACATCGATCCAGCGACGGGTCAACGCATCGCTTTCGTACTCCTTGCGAAACTCAGGCACTTCGGCCAAGGCATCGTCCAGCGTGGCTCCCAGACGCGCCGGCACGAGCTTGGTCATGGCATTCACCCGATCCAGCGGAATATCCAGGACTCGCCCCACGTCCTTCAGTGCCGCCTTGGCCGCCATCGTGCCGAACGTGCAAATCTGCGCGACGCTGCCCGCGCCGTACTTCTGCTTGACGTACTCGATGACCTGTTCCCGCCGATCCTGGCAAAAGTCGATGTCGATGTCCGGGGCCTCGTTCCGATTCGGATCCATGAACCGCTCGAACAGCAGGTCATACTCCAGCGGGCAGACATGGCTGATTTTCAAGACGTAGCTCGTGATCGCCCCACATCCTGAGCCGCGGGCGCTGCATGGGATTCCACGCTCTCGGGCAAAGCGCACGAAGTCCCAGACGATGAGGAAATACCCGGCGAATCCGAGCCGGCAGATGATGCTCAGTTCGTGTTCGAGTCGGTCAATGGCAGCCTGCGGCGGAGGATCGCCGTAACGATCGCGCAGTCCCTCGTAGGCCAACTCACGCAGAAACGCCTCCGGCGTCTTTCCCTGGGGGGGCGTGAACACCGGAAAGTGCCGGGCCTTGAAGTCGAGTTGAATATCCACGCCGTCGGCGATGATCTGGCTGCGTGCGACCGCCTCTTCCTGACCCGGGAACCGCTGATAAACTTCCTCCGGCCCGAGGACGTAGAACTGGTCGCTGCCGTAGCTCATCCGCTTGTCGTCGCTGAGCTTTTTCCCCGTGTTGATCGCCAGAAGGACTTCGTGGGCAAAGGCGTCTTCCTGGCAGAGGTAATGCGCGTCGCAGGTGGCTACCAAGGGCCAACCTTTCCGCTGTGCAATGTCACACGCCGCCTCGGCACACTGCCTTTGGATGTCCAAGCCGTTGTTCTGGATCTCCACGTAAAAGTCATCGCCGAACAGCCGGGCGAACCATTCGGCAATCTGCTCCGCCTGATCTTGTTGACCTCTCAGGATTGCCTCGCTGAATTCGCTGCTAGCACAGCCGCTCAAGCAGATCAGCCCCTCGCGGTGCTCCGCGAGAAGCTCCTTGTCGATGCGGGGGACGTAGTAGTATCCGTCGAGGAAGGCCAGCGACGACAGTTTGATCAGGTTGCGGAAACCGGTGCGGTTTTTCGCCAGAAGTGTCAGGTGATAGCCCGCATCCCCCCGCCGACGGGACTCCCGCTCCGTGCGCTTCCCCGGGGCCACGTAGGCTTCATAACCGATGATCGGGTTCAGCCCCTGGTCGCGGCATTCCCGGTAAAACTCGATGGCCCCGTACAGGTTCCCGTGATCCGTCAGGGCCAAGGCATTCATGCCCAACGACTTGGCTCGACTGACCAACTCCGGAATCCGACTCGCACCATCGAGCAAGCTGTAGTGGCTGTGGCAATGCAAATGGACAAAGCGACGCTGGGACATCCGATGGTTCCATCCGGCGGTTTTTCAGTGCGCGGAAACT